>JAIRUS010000093.1 GCA_031254295.1 Streptococcaceae bacterium
CTTTCAGGCTCTCGATAGATAAACCCGCATGACGCATGTTTTTGATGTAATTAATCCGCGCGAGCGTGCGCTCGTTGAAGTCACGGATGCCACCTGCCGTTCGATCGACTCGTGAAAGCAGACCGATTTTTTCGTAATAGCGAATTGTATCCGCTGAAACGCCAACTTTATCTGAAGCTTCTTTGATGTTCATAAGCTCTCCATTAAGCGCTCACTTTGATAAGTATGCGCCGTGTCAATGTGTCGATAGCCGAGCTTCAAGGCTGTTTTTACTGCATTTTCTGTTTTTCCACCTAGTTTGACAAGATAAACGCCAAGTCCAAATTGAGGGGGGGCGATTCCATTTGTAAGTTTTAATGATATTTGAGTCACGTTATTTCTCCTTTAAGATGTTCAATTATTTTTATTATAACCCAATTATAGAACTTAGAGCGTACTCTAAGTCAAGGACTATTTGATAGATTTGAGCTTTTTCCGCTCTCCATTATTTCCACTACTTACTTCTATATTCGTTAGTATAGCAAAACATGATAAAATAAGTCTATGCAAACCATTATCTACTTTGGTACACCAGCTCATGGGCATGTCAATCCAAGTCTCTCCTATGTGGAAAAACTTGTCGCGCGTAACTTTCAGGTCATTTATTATGCTACTCCTGAATTTCAACAAGAAATAGTCCAAACAGGTGCCGAATTTCGAGCTTATCCTCTGTCAATTAAGTCAAGTTTACAGGATTTGACGGACTCACTGACAGATAACAAGCATCTTTTTCGTGCGTTGACTCTCTCGCTAAAACTGACAACTGCAATGCTCCCAGAACTTTTGAATGACATTAAACTCCTAAATCCTGCACTTATTATTCATGACTGTGTCAATTTGGTCGGGCGACTTGTGGCAGAATTGTCTGATAGGCCTGCTTTATCATTTTATCCATTCGTATTTATTGACCATGTTGGAGATAAGGCTTCACGTCTCTACGCTAGACATTTTTCACAAGTTTTATTCTTTGGTCTTTCTGATTTATTCCCATTTCTCAAGGCAAAGGCCAAAGTCAAAAAACTTTATCATGCCAAGCGTTTAAGCTTGATTGACTTAAACTTCAATCAGGAAGCCTTTAATCTTGTCTCATTTAGTCGTCTTTTGCAACCTGAAAGTCACTTACAAAAAAATTATTTTTTTATTGGCCCTAGTGCCAGCTTAAGAAGATCTGAATCTCAAGAAATTGAAATACCTTCTAGACCTTTCATTTATGCAACACTTGGAACTGTTGCCAAAGATGATTTGTTCATTGATGAAATCATCCGACAATTCGCCAACAGTAGCTTTGACATTATCTTAATCGTTGGCAAAAATAAGTTTCCAACTGATATTCCTAAAAACATTCATGTTTATGACTATGTCAATCAACCTCAAGTGCTTCCACATGCTACTCTTGTTCTCAGTACTGGTGGAATGAATACAATTAATGAAGCAATTCGCGCTCATATTCCACTTCTTATCTATCCAGGTCAAGGAGAGCAGCGTATCAATGCAGACCAAGTCGAAAGTTTGAAACTCGGGCGACGCCTAAAAAATCTCAAAATACTCAAAAAAGAGGCTGAGCAACTGCTTCACCCTCTTTTCCAAATAAATGATGAATTATATCATGCCTTAACAGATTTACAACTTGACGAAGCTGTTATACAAACTGAAAAATATCTAGCGACGACAAAACATTATATCAATACTTAAGAATCATAGCATTGAGTGTCAGACCAGCTGCCGTACCAATTAAGAGGATTTTATCCCCACGCTTGACTTTTCCATTTTCTATTGCATAATCAAGGGCAAAGGGAATCGAAGCTGACACCATGTTTCCGTAGTCTTGCACGATATCAATATATTGATTATCTGCAACACCAATTTTTTTCATAATCAAGCCCAGCGCCTTACTCGCCTGATGTGGAATCACCATGTCAATATCTGCAAGGCTCATTCCACTTTCTTTTTCGAGTCTTTGGACACCTTCTTCAGCAAAGCTAGCTGCCAATTTTAGTATTTTTCTTCCCTCCATATGAAATTGATAACTTGCTGCTATCTCAGGACTGTATACATAGGCAGGCATAGCTGTCAGACCACCCACAATTTCTGTTAGATGTGCTCCTCGTGAATTTGTCAGTTGCGTGGCAAATAAAATCGAACTTCTCTCACTTTTTTGCACAACTGCTGACACTGCCCCATCTCCAAAAAGTTCAAAACTATGCTTTTCATTTGGATTGAGTGCAATAGACGGTACATCTCCAGATACAATCAACACGCGCCGACAGCGCCCCATTTCAATATAATTTCCAACAATATCGAGCGCCGTGACAAAACTTGTACAAGTTGAGTTAATATCAAAAGCTGGGATATTTTTTTCTGGTGCAAGTGCTTCATGAATCAGTGCAGCTGTGGATGGAATTGGTTGCAAGCCAACGCCTACTGCTCCGATAATTGCATCCATATCATTGATTGTCAGATTTGCCTTTTTAAGTGCCTTTTGTGCGCTTTCAACTAAAAGCCCCAAATGACTTTCATTTCCAGAAATTCTATAGCGTGTCGCACCTGCAATTTTAACTGATTGCTTAGGTATTGCTGTACCTAAACTTGTTATTTCAACGTTCAACATGTGATTCAATTCTCCTTAATTTCTTATTGTTCGTGTGTTCATAGACTTTAAAGTTAATATTTGGAGCGATAAAGGCTCTATCTCTCGCGAGCTTATTTATCTCCATTTGAACCTGCGCACAAGTCGTCTCACTAAGATTGTCAGCTAGAACATCTAGTTCTCTACGACTGTTTTGCACAACACGATAGTCCTCAATCTCATCTGAAAAAAGAAGACAACGTCGAATAAAATCTGGGAAAATTTCAACATTTCCTCCGTTAAGACCATTGAAAATAAACATATCGTCTTGTCGTCCCTCAATTTTTTCCAAGGCTAATGCTTTATTTCCACAAGGGCAACTTTCACTTTTCACCATCAAAATATCATTTAGGCGATAATTCATAATCGGTTCAGCGCGGCGCTTGAGATCACTCACAATAGGGATAAAACGTCGCTCATCAAGCCATTCCTTTTCAATGTGGCAGACTTCCTCATTTAGATGTAATGTTCCATATTCACAAGTTGCAGCAAGAAAGCCTTCTGTGCATTGATAAATCTGATGGACAACTGAAACACCTAAACCATCTGAAATTTTTACCGCGTCACGCGCCTCAAGTACTTCCGCGATAGAGATAACTTTCATTGGGCGCAGATGGCTTTCTTTTGCGATTTTCAAAAGAGCCGATGGTGGTGCAACTAAAATCGTCGGTTGAAAATCCTCCAAACCTTTCAAGTGGGCAGACATATCAACTTCTAAATCAAAAAACTCAAACTGAATAAATCGTGAACTGACTGTTTCATAAAGCTCACTATTTGCCCGCATGAAAAATGCGATTTTATGACCAAATAGCTTTCCGCGTGGTAAGGTCTTTGCTAAGATTGTGCCCGCCCAAAGTGCTCTCTCCGCATCAGAAACTAGAAAGACACCGCGATGGCCTGATGTGCCTGACGATAACCCGACCGTCACGCCGTGTAATTTTTTATTAAATTCGCGTGTACGTTCGCAGTCAATAGCAAAACTTAATGCCGTTTCTTTTGTCAGCCCAACTGTATTTATGCTGTCAAAATTTTCCATCAGCAACTTTTTGTTCATCAACGGAAATTCACCTGAACTATAAAAAGCGGAATTTTTACACAAAAAACTGGCTTGTTTTGCATACAATTTTTCCTGTTTTATTTTGTCAAATCTGACAAAATAACGTGCATTAATAAATGCAATCAAAATTCTCAGTTTTTCAATCATCACGTTTATCATGGCTGACGACAACCTTAACCCCTTTCGTCTGCCAGTCTTTTACTTTTTCTACTGTCATTTGATAAGCTACAAAATCTTTTTGGAAAAAACGAGCTGGAAATCTTAACTGGTGATCTATGACGTCCATTCCCCAACAAAAATCGGCACCGAACAACAGCTGATACTCAGAAAAAAGAAGCCCCATTTGTCCCTTTGTATGGCCCGTTAGATCTAGTAAAGTCATACTTCCATCCAAAAAATAATCCTTGTTTGTCTCAAAATCAATTTTTTCAACCAACCTCTCAAAATTTTCTGGAAATAAATTATAAAAAACCAAATCAAAAAGTTTCGCTCGTTTATATGTTTCCCAGCTTCCCTTTGAGAGAATCACCTTAGATTCAGGAAAATCACGTAATCCTCCAATATGATCTGGATGTAGATGCGAGATAAAAATCCCTTTAATTTCTGCCAAATCAATCCCATCATGTTTGAGCTGCTCCGACAAGCTTTGACTTTCTTCAAATTTGACCGGATTCAGTTTATTGTAAAGCCATGACTTCCAACCATTTTCAAAAACTCGCTTCGAATAACCTGTATCAAATAAATAGGCCTCGCCATCGTGACGGAAGAAGATGGCTCTACTAGGAAATTCTCTTACTTCATGGGCAATGTCTTTAAAAGCATGATGCATATGATTAAGGCAGGATCCACAGACATAGACCTTAATATCAGTGATTTTCTTTCCACCAGTTAGCATAAATATCCAGTCCTTCCTCGATTGTTACAGCTGGTATGTAACCCAGCTTTGCACGTGCCTTATCGATATTTAACGTTTGCGATGTACCAAGCGTGGCTGCCGTATAGCGCGTTAATGCAGGCTCACCTTTTAAACGCAAAGTTTTATAAATAAATTCCAACAGACTTGCAGCGGCATAAGCCTTAGACAAGGATAAATTAATGTAATGTGGCTCAATTTCAATCTTTTTTAACAGACTCTCTAAAATCTCTTTGAAGCTCATCGGCTCACCGTTCGTGATATTAAAAGTCTCTCCCACAGCCTCTGCACGTGTTGTTGACAATAGCGCTGCCTGCGCGACATTTTCAACATATGTGATATCTACTTTATTTTGCCCACTACGAATGAGCGGGATACCGCGCGTACTATTTGCTGCCAGCAATCTTGGAATAATAGAATTATCACCAATTCCAAATAAACCACGCGGCCTCAAAATAACTGTTTCAAGCTGACTTTGATAACTTTTTACAAGGGCTTCTGCTTGAATTTTACTCCGAATATAATAATTTAATGGCTTATCTTGTAACTCAAAACTCTCAGAAATATCGAGATGATCTTTTTTACTCGTGTATATGCTTGGGGACGAAACAAAAACTAAACGTCTAACCTCATTTTTCAGACAGGCCTTTAAAACATTCTCAGTGCCCAAAACATTGGCAGATTCAAAGTCCTTCCAATCCCCCCAAACCGTTGAAAGTGCACCTGCATGGATGACAATTTCACAGCCCTCTGCCGCTGCTTCGATTTGTTTAAAATCAGAAAAATCTCCTTGGATAAAACTATCCACTTCTAAAAGCTGCCCCTTCTCCTTGTTTCTTCCGAAAGCCACTAGCTGATAACCTGCTTGAGAAAATTCTTTCACCAAATATTCGCCTAAGAAACCTGTTGCGCCTGTAATTAATACCTTCATATTATACAATTATATCATGAAAAGCCTTTCTTGGATACTTCAAAATGCTTAAAGACAGTTATTAAAAGTTACACAAAATTTCATCTGAGCAAGTTTTGAAATCATCCTTAATAAATAGTTGTACCAAAAAAGCTTGTAAAGCTGAAATTCCTACTTTCTCTGAGGCTTCTTTGATATTCATAAGTTCTCCTAACTGAGTTCGGCGGACTTGAAGCTAAGAAATTAGATGATTTGAGAACCTGACCTGTGGTCAGAACCTAAAATCCCTAAATTTCTACGCTTCAGAGCAAGTCCGCCTCACATCTTGTTTTCAAAAAATGCTTGAATCGTGTCAAAAGGAATCTTATCCAGTCGGTCATATAAGTCAATATGTCGGCAATCTTCCACGATAATTTTCTCTTTTGGCGAATTTGTTAATTCTTCAAAAATCGAATCTGTAAAGTATTTGCTGTGTGCCTTATCGCCCGTAATCATGAGGACTGGGACTGAAATATCCTCTGGATGCGCAAGTCTTCCCCAGTTTGCGTGGCGCAAATAGCTTGTCTTTGTAAAGGCACCAACTGCCCGTGGATGCTTGCCTCGAGCTGTCGCATAGTAAGTAAAGAACTCCTTGGCAATTTCTGGCAGTGGCAAATTATCCACCTCTTCTTGACTCATGATTTCCTCTGGAAAGCCTGGAAAAAGCTCTGGGTTTCCTGCATCAACATCTCGCCAGCGCTGCTCGGACATGTCTTCTAACCATTTTTCACGCTCTGCCTTGTCATAACTATCCATAAAGCCCTCACGGTTGAGCCGCGAAATATCATACATGGCGCTTGTCACAAGGGCTGCAATTCGGCGATCCACCTGAGCCTGATTGAGCAAGAATCCGCCTGAACCGCAAATCCCGATGGCACCAATTTTCTTGCGGTCAACAAAAGCCAGACTTCCTAAGAAATCAACGCCAGCGCTGAAATTCTCTGCAAATAGCTCTGGGTTTGTGATATTGCGCGGACTCCCTGCAGATTCACCCATATGATTGGGATCAAATCCAAGGGCAACGAATCCGCGTGCCGCCAGCTCATTGGCATAAACACCTGGCCCCTGCTCCTTCACGCCCCCATGTGGTGGCCCCACCACGATAGCTGGGTGCTTGATTGACTGGTCAAGCACTTTTGGCAGGTACAAATCCGCTGATATCTTGATGCCATAAGTATTTTCATAGCTCACTGACTGGCGCTCAACATTTTCATTTAAAATAAAGGTGTAACCATCTGAATTTTGCATTTTGTTTCTCCTTTTTCACAGCTTATTATAAAACTTAGAGCCCTCTCCAAGTCAAGCATTTTATTTCAACTTTCTATAGGCTGTTATTTACAAGTTCTGATACTCTGTATCCATCACAGCTTCCAGAAATTCACTATTTCCAGCGGTAATCGCAACATGTGAGAACCAGCTATCTTTTTTAGCTCCATGCCAATGCTTTACGCCTGCTTTAGTCAGGACAACATCGCCTGCAGCTAAGCTACGCGCAGCTTTTCCAGCTTCCTGATACCAGCCCTCGCCCGCCGTCACCAGCAAAATCTGATAGCCATCCGTATGGACATGCCAATTATTGCGACAAGCTGGCTCAAAGGTCAC
>JAIRUS010000094.1 GCA_031254295.1 Streptococcaceae bacterium
CCTGCCGCTTTAATCTTTTGCAAGGCGCCATGAATATGAGCCGTAGCTTCGACATGTATACTCATGCTATCAGCTCCCGCTTTGGCAAAAGCTTCAACATAATTTTCTGGATTTTCTACCATCAAATGACAATCAAGATAAAGATTAGTGTGAGGGCGCAAAGCTGCTACAACCCCCGCACCAAATGTCAGATTCGGCACAAAATGGCCGTCCATGATGTCAATATGAAGCCAGTCAGCGCCAGCTTTCTCCAGACGATGGGTTTCTTCCGCAAATTTTCCAAAATCAGCCGACAAAATCGATGGCGCAATATAGTAATCAGTCACTTTTAAGTCCTTTCAACAGCATACTTGATAGTAAATAAATCCCCACAATCGTGATGACAATCATGGTTAGAAAAACTGGGATTTTTAGATTTCCTAATGAATTTTTAAAGACAAGTAGGAACAGCCAAGCGATAATCAAGGCGAAAATTCCAATTGCATGACTTAGTAACGCTTTACGACGTTTTCTTGGCATTTTTCTTATAAACCTCTCGAGTTTTATTGATTTCAGATGATAGTTGTAGAAAACTATCAAAGCGCGTTTGAGATATCTTTCCTGCTTCAACAGCTACTTTTACAGCACATTCTGGCTCATGACTATGGGTGCATTCTCGGAACTTACAATCTGCAGAAACTTCATATATATCTACAAAGCAACGATTCAGTTCAGGAATAGTGTCAACCTCGTAATCAAGGCTTGAAAAACCTGGTGTATCGGCAATTAGTCCTCCAGCGACTGCATAGAGTTCTACATGACGCGTGGTATGCTTACCACGTCCAAGCGTCAGCGATATCTCATCAGTTGCCAAGTTAAGTCTCGGCGCAATTTTATTGAGCAATGTTGACTTGCCTACCCCTGTCTGCCCCATAAAAACTGTCACCTTATCTTTCAAATTAGACATCAAACTTTCTGGACTCATAAAAACTTCGTAGCCTATTTCTTGATAAGTAGATAAATCAAGCTCTGCCAAATCCGTTTTGCTGAGATAAATTTTTGTATTAACTCTGCGATGCTCTAAAAGTACCAAAAAACGATCTAACAGATTATGATTGAAATCAGGTTCGACACTTGACATCACTACCACGACTTGATCAATATTTGCAACTGACGGGCGAATCAATGAATTCTTCCGCTCATGAACACTGAGAATATAATCATTTTCAAAATCGACAAAATCTCCCACCAGCGGTTTAACATCTTTTTTTCGAAAGTTTCCTCTTGCCCGCGTTTCAAAAATTTTTCCTTCTGATTCAACGGTATAAAAACCTCCGAGTAATCTAATAATTCGTCCTGTCTGCATATACATTAAGTATAACAAAAAATAGCCTTATCGGCTATTTGGGTATATTTCAAGGCTTAAGCTGAAGCACTTTTCAATTTTCTACGAAAATTGAAAGGTGACACCTACGCTTCGCTTTAGGTGAAAGTCAGCTCTATGCGCTAAAGCGCTAAGAGCTGACTTACCATGTTTGAGACCAGGCGCCTGCTCCTTGGGCTTTGTAGAGAGCGATTACGGCATCTAGGTATTGTTGCGGTGTCATTGTCGCATAGTCTACTCCATGAACTACTCCGTTCATTTGGAAGTAGCCATAGGTTCCTGTTGCCGAGTTGGTAGCTGTTGGGTTTCCGCTGGATTCGCGATAAATGATGTTCAACCATTGTGTTGCTGAAACGTCAGTCCCATTTGAAACGTATTGGGCTGCTTGGGCTGGTGACCAGCCTGACCATGAGGTTGAGGCACTCGTTGTTGGAACAGTTACTTTTATTGAGTTATTATCTGAGCTCGTTACCGAATTTGTGCTTGTCGAACTAGAACTGTTCGTTGTTGGAACGGCTACTTTTATTGAGTTATTGTCTGAAGCAGCAGCTAGACTTTTCTTAGCCGCTTCTGTTTGGGCAGCCAGTTGTGCTTGTTTGGCCGCTTCTTCAGATGCCATTTCATCTTTAAATTGTGTATTCAAAATGTCATATGTAAGCTGAGCTTGGTTTAGCTCTGTTTCAATCGTTTTTTTCGCTTGGACAAGTTTTGCCTCATCTTTTTTTAGCTGCGCAATATTTTCAGCCGAAGTATTGATAATTTTACTCATTGCTAAAGCTTGTTCAAGTGACAAATTATTAAAAAGCATCAGATAGAGTACATTGCTGTTGGCAAAGCGTTGATTTAGTTGGGTATTGCGCATCTGTTCTTCAACCAAATATTTACGACTCTTGATGTCATTTTCTAAGTTAATAGAATCTACTGTATTCTTTGTCAGCGCGTCTGCCAGACTATTCAGTTTTTCTTGATAACTGAGCATCTCCTGATGAGTGGCGCTTGAGTCTGATTTTACATTTTGACTTGAAAAAATGCTCAACAGGCCAATCATCCCAATTAAGCTTAAAGTTATCACAAAAGTTTTTTTGAAAGTTTTTTTCATATTAAAAATTAGAAGCTAATTCGCATGATTTTAACACAATTCACAAAAAATCTCAACCAAAATAAATGATTTTAATTTCAAGTGCTTCCTTTGTAATTAAGTGGACAAAAGAAAAATCCGCACATGGCGGATTTATTAACGAATTTCTGCTCCAAGTTTTTCTATCAAGCTTGTCGTAATTTTCTTCATAGCAGCATTGATTTGCTCTTCTGTCATCGTATCATGTGCTTGGAAAGTTATTGTATAAGCCATTGACTTCATCCCAACTCCCAGTTTATCATTGCCATAGATATCAAAGAGTTCGATATCTGCTAGAGTTTTCACTCCTGCTGATTTGACCGTTGCCACAATCTCTGCATGTGTTACCTCAGATTTTACAAGCATGGCAATATCACGTGTTACTGCCTGAACTTTTGAAATTTCTGTAAAAATTGTTTGATCTGGCATTGATTCAAGTAAGGTTTCCAAGTCAAGGGTTGCAACATAGGTCTCTTTAATATCATAGCTTTTAGCTGTTGCAGGGTGAACTTGACCAACAAAACCAACTTGTCTCCCATCAATTAAGATCTTGGCTGTGCGTCCTGGATGCATTTCGTCTATCTCTGCATAGGCAGAAAATTCGACGCCAGAGTAGGCCCCAAGAATTTCTTCGACAATCCCCTTAGCATAAAAGAAATCAACTGCTACAGCTTTTTGAGCGTAGCTTTTATCTTCAACATTTCCAGAAATGGCAAAGCTCATTGCCAAACGTTCAGTCGGGCGACTGTCAGAACTTGTGGTTGG
The DNA here is from genome assembly GCA_031254295.1 of Streptococcaceae bacterium. Classification (GTDB taxonomy): domain Bacteria; phylum Bacillota; class Bacilli; order Lactobacillales; family Streptococcaceae; genus Lactovum. Next base: position 3,246 of record JAIRUS010000094.1, read on the forward strand.
GAGGAATATATTTCCAATCTCGTAAATTCCGACATTCGTATTTTTACGATTTTGATTATAGTTGATAATATCGAGCAAGCTAGAAATCATGTTCACGCGCAAAGTCGAGCGATCTTCCGTCATTGGCATCATGAGCACTGTTGTCGAAATTAACTTGTCCTCTACAAACTCAACAGCTTTTGTAGAATCAGTCAAACCATAACCAATAACCTCATCTAGGCCTGCTGCTTCAAGCTGCTGGCGAAGTCTGAGACGAAGCTTTTGTTTGACTGTACGCTCCCCTGCATTTCTGGTTGCTGGAAGACTGATTGGAAGCTTTTCATATCCATAAATACGTGCAACTTCTTCAATCAAATCAGCCTCAATCGAAATATCCCATCGACGTGACGGAATTTCACAAATGAACTTTTCTCCCTCGACTATTGTTATAAATCCAAGAGATTCAAAAACATTTGTGACTTCAGTAACTGAAAGTTCTGTGCCTAAAATGGCGTTGATTCGGCTCAAAGTGATTGACACTTTAGGTAAGACAGGTTGAAAGTCATTTGATTCCACAATGTCTTTCAATACTTCTCCACCCGCAAGCTCTACTATCATAGCCGCTGCAAAGTCAAGTGCTTCACGAACTGTCCCTTGATTGATACCTTTTTCAAAACGGGCGGATGCTTCTGAGCGAAGATTAAACTTCTGCGACGTCTTACGAACTGACTTTCCGTCAAACAGCGCGGCTTCGAGTGCAACTGTTACAGTACTATCTGTAATCTCTGAATCAAGGCCTCCCATGACACCTGCAAGTGCGACTGGAACACCATTTGCAGTGATGACAATATCTTCACTAGAGAGTTCTTGTTCATCACCATTCAATGTTACAATCTTTTCGTCATTTTTAGCTTGGCGAACCAGAATTTCACTGGCACCAAACTTATCTAAATCAAAAGCATGAAGCGGTTGGCCAAAATACATCATAATGTAGTTTGTCACATCAACTACGTTATTAATCGGCTTTACGCCAACATTCATCAAACGATTTTGTAGCCAAAGCGGTGATTTTGCAATTTTTACACCTTCAATAACACGAATCTTATAAGTCGGAACCTTGTCTGTTTCTATTTTTACAGAAACTTTGTCTGAGGCAGATTTTTCAGATTCAACAAGCTCTTTATGTAGATTTTTTTCTTGTAAGTCAACTGATAGGCCATAAATAGCAGCTACTTCATGCGCTACTCCTTGCATAGACAAAGCATCTGCACGATTCGGTGTGATAGATAACTCAATAATGCTGTCATCCATATCAAGATAAGGGAAAATACTCTCCCCAACGATTGAATTCGCTGGCATTTCATAAATTCCATCTTCATGCTTCATCGGATTGATATCCGCTGGAACTCCGAGTTCATCTAAGGCACAGAGCATGCCAAAGCTCTCAAAGCCGCGCATTTTGCCTTTTTTGATTTTTGTATTTTCCGCAATTCGTGCGCCGACAAGGGCCGTAATTACTTTCATACCTACTGTGACATTTGGTGCACCGCAAACAATTTGTAAACTCTCATCATTAATGCCTACAGACACTTGACAAACATGCAGATGGGTTTCAGGGATATCTTCAAAAGACAGAATTTCGCCCACTACAAGCTTTGAAAGTCCATCAGATGGAGATGTCACACCTTCAACTTCAATCCCTGTCGTGGACATTTTTTCTTCAAGCTCATGTGCCGTCGCGGTCAGTTCTGGTACAAGCTCTTTTAACCATTTATAACTTACAAGCATGTAATTTCCTTTCTTTTCTTTGTTTACTTAAAACTTATTCGGCTAAGACTTATGCAAATAAGCCAATCATAAGCCCCATAAGCAAGAGACCAATCAAGCCATTGACCATATGCAGGCCAATGAGTTTTTTGCTTTGTCCACTATAAGCTGCAAGAACAAATTGACCTACCCCATAAAAGGCGAGCCAGCTAAGGAAAGCTAACATAAGTGTTGACAAGAGTGGATTCACACCAAAAGTTGAACCAATCGCAGTCTTAGCAGTTTGCACTGTGTGATTTAAGCCAATTGCCATCAATACGCCTGCAACTGCTGTCCCGCCAAAGGTGAAAATCATATCACCTGTTGTCATCTTCTGCTCTTTCATTCTCTCGCCCATGCCTGACTCACGCGCCCAGAGTTTGCCCCAAGCATGCATGGGATTATAAAGTAGTGATTCTGCGATGATCCAGATAAGTGCGCCTAAAATAATTGCTAACCAGTTAAACATTGTGTTTCTCCATTTTCTTTTATATGTTTTTTATGTGTTCTCTTCAATGACTCTATATACATACTATTGCGAATAAAATTTATAAAGCAAATTGCTCCAAAAATCGAACGTCTCCCTGATAAAAGCCACGAATATCGTTGATACCATAACGCAGCATGGCAATACGCTCAACGCCTAGACCGAAAGCAAAGCCTGAGTAGATAGAGCTATCAAGTCCTGACATTTCAAGTACATTTGGGTGTACCATGCCTGCCCCCAAAATCTCAATCCAGCCTGTTTGTTTGCAGACATTACAACCTGTGCCACCGCATTTGAAACAGCTGATATCCACTTCTACTGATGGTTCTGTGAATGGAAAATAAGATGGACGCCAGCGTAGCTTACGGTCTTGTCCAAACATTTTTTTCATCACGAGGTCAAGCGTGCCTTTGAGATCCGCCATCGTGATGTCTTTGCCAACGACAAGCCCTTCAATCTGATGGAATTGATGGCTATGTGTGGCGTCATCTGTATCACGGCGATAAACGCGACCTGGGGCAATCATGCGTAAACCTCCTCTAGAGAAGTCATGAGCGTCCATTGTCCGTGCCTGCAGTGGTGATGTATGTGTTCTTAAAAGCGTATCTTCTGTGATGTAAAAGGTGTCTTGCATATCACGCGCTGGATGGCCTTTAGGCAAATTCATACGTTCAAAGTTATAGTGATCTGTTTCAACTTCAGAACCATCTATCACTTCATAGCCCATACCTAAAAAGATGTCTTCAATCTCTTCTTGAGTCTGAGTGAGAATATGACGCGTTCCTTGTTTTTGTTGCTTTCCTGGCAGGGTTACGTCCAAAGTTTCTTGTACCAGCGCCGCATTTAAAGTCTTTTGCGCGAACTCTAACTTTTTCTCTTCAAGCATGAAATTGATTTTATCACGAAATTCGTTTGCTAAAGCTCCAATCGTTGGTCGTTCTTCAGCTGAAAGGTTTTTCATTTCTTTCAAAATTTCCGTCAAACTTCCTTTTTTGCCAAGAACATTAACCCGTAAATCATTTAACTCTTGATCATTCGCTAATTTTTTCAACTTTTCAAGCGCTTCAGCCTGAAGTGCTGCGATTTTTTCTGATAAACCCATTTTACCTCCTACTTTTTTAATTTTCTTCACAGTACATTTTCAATGGCTTCACTCATTTTTTCTGGTTCTGTCGATGGCGCAAATCGTGCAATAACTTCTCCATCACGATCAAGCAAGAACTTCGTAAAGTTCCATTTGATTTTGTCTCCAAAAAGTCCGTGTTTCTCTGCACGTAGCCACTTATAGAGCGGGTGTGCATCATCGCCATTGACATCAATTTTTTGGAACATGGTGAAGGTCACGCCGTAGTTCATTTTGCAAAACGCTTCAATTTCTTCATTTGTACCTGCATCTTGCGCGGCAAATTGGTTACATGGAAAACCTAAAATCTCCACGCCTTGATGATGAAATTTCTTATAGAGCTCTTCTAGACCTTCAAATTGAGGCGTAAATCCACATTTTGATGCAGTATTCACGATAAGGACAACTTTCCCTCTGTAATCTTCCATTGACACTTCTTGACCGTTCATTTTTACGGCTGTAAAATTATAAAAAGATTTCATTTTTCTTCTCCTTTAAAATAAAAAATACCACAGATTCCGACCTTATAAAGGAGCGAAAACCGCGGTACCATCCTAATTTTTACTTAATTTAATTGTCTCCATCTATCGAGGTGAACTTCAATATTTTTATATTATGCAGGCTTTCAGTCACTGACCTGCACTTCCTAAAATATGCCAATATCTACTCTTCTCGTGAGACCTTATTCGATTGTTACCATTCTACCATTTTCCCTAAGTCTTGACAAGAGTTCAGGCTTTCCATGATAAATTTTGAAAGTTTTTTCTGAACGTTTGAGTAAGTAATCAAGAATTAGTTCAGTCGGAAATTTATTATTTTTACTTGCAAAGTGTAGCTGCGCCCCACCACGTATAAAAAATTCGGCCTCCAAATAATGCAAATCCTCAGAGAAAGTTACCAAAAGCTCTTTTGAAGCTTTGTCAGAAGCTTTAGCAATCTCCTTCATGCCAACATTCTCCGATAGAGCAATATCCCCATGGAATATCAAGCCGTCTAAACTCACTATTTGAGCGGATAGGCTCAATAAATGACTTGTTCCGCTTCCACGCATACGCACACGAATAAGGTAGTCATCATATTTTGGAACAACAAAGGAAACTGACTTTTTCTGGAGTTCTGAAAAACTGGCCGTTTTTTCTCCTGCTGTAAAAAATTGAATTTCTATAAAGCTAAATAAACCATTGTCTCGTGAGTTTAAAGAGAGCTCACAGCTTTCTCCAACAGGCAAGGCCATGAATTCATGACGTCCTAATTCTAAAACTGGCATATTGTCACGAACCATTAGATGCTCATACAGAAAACCAGGGCGTTCATCATAGATTACACGCGCGCCGTCCAGTAGATAAAGCTGATCAGATTTCTTAAACTCTCGTTGATAAAAAACACGTTGATTCTTCATTAACATTAATTAAAGGCCGCCTGATAATCTTGGATAATCGCAGGTTTCCCTTTCTTTTCACGTAGAACCCGCAGCGCAATAGATAAATCTGGACGAGAAATCAAGTCTAAAATCTCACGTTCAGCTTCAAGAATTAGCTCATAGCCTGCATTTTTAGCGACTGACTTATCTGCAATAACCAATAGTCCTTCAAGATAGGCGCGTTGAATGATATTCTCCCAATCACCTCCTTGATTGATATCGAGATAGATATCATGGTCTTCTAATAATTCAGGAACTTTTTTTGGATTGATTGCTTCTAAAACTCTGACATTTTGATGGCTGCTTGCAAAAGCACGTAACTTATCTGAAATTTCAGATGGCGCTGCAATTGTCCAAGTCGCCCCAATCTGCTCTAAGAGTTTTGCCATATTTTCATCGTAAAGAATTTGGTCGCTCCGTGTAATCGTTAAAAACTTCCGACGATAGTGATTTTCACGATGTATCTTTTCAATTGCGCCTAGATAGCTCAATTGCACTTCTTTAGCCTGAGCCATTTTTTCAATTTTGGCTAACTCTTTGGCATTTTCAAAAAGAATTCGCTTTGTTGAGGTCTTTCCTGTCAAGATTTGCTGCATATTCCCCGGAATTTCCTTGGCAATTGCCTCTTGGAAATAAAGTGTTGATGGAATTTCAGGTAATTGATTCGTAACAAAAAATGGCGTTGACATTGAATTAATCAAGATTTCATCAATCTTATCAACAAATTCTGTCAAGTAATCTTTAACAAATAGAGTCATACTTGGGAAAACCTTATCTCTATATGAAGAATGTTGAATGATTGTTCGGCTTATGACATCATAAGTCAAAACCTTTCGCCCCTTAACATTGTAATAAATTTCCTTTACTGGCTTGCCTTCATGGTTAAATAAGACGTCCGCAAACTTAAATCCTTGGCGATTGTAACGATAGGCAATGGTGGCTACTCCCAAGCGATTAAGCCAAGCCACTTCTTTCACCAGACGATTGGTATTTGGCGCATAATAGACAAAACCTCGCACCACATCACCCTGTAAAATTTCAGCTTTCAATCCGTCAAGATTACGAATTTCATAGAATTCCGGAACTTTTATTTCATTATAATGAAGCGCGACATCAGGCATACTTTCAGAGCCGATAACATGAGCGATCGGGTTATAAATCTCACCTGAGGCGAAACCATCATAAGTTACATTGACATGTAGATATGGGATTTCGGCTTCTTTTAAACTAGACAAAAAACGCTCTGTAGCTTGATGATAAAAGTCCGTTAAGACAAGCTTTGTTTTCTTACTCATATCTATCAGAATCGCCTCCATCTTTAGCCTGAGCTGGCAATTGTGCCAAGGCTTCATTGTTACCATAAAGGTTCAAATCATAAAAGTCACGCCAAAGTTGCCGTACGTTGTCTGCCAGATAGAAACTTGCTTTTTCTTTGGCAAAGGCGATGGCCTTGTCATAGTTCAACTCTGTTACCATCTTCTGGATCTTCTCAGCAAATAAATCAACTTGCTCTTCCTCAGTACCCCGCTCAAATCGAAAACCATTGACGGCATCTTCGATAAATTCAGTATTACCATAATCTACATCAAGCCCTATGATGGGAAGACAAGCTGAGACAGCTTCAAGAATCGTCAAGCCAAAGCCTTCTGAGCCCGATGCAGTCAAATAACCGCCATACTGACCGTAAACTGAATTATCAAGATGCTGATGTCCCTTCATCTCGATATAATCACTGGCGTCCAGCTGCGCTATCAAGTCACGGAGGTTTTTATCAAGACCTCCTGCTCCATAGATATGAAAAGCTAACTCAGGTATATTTTGCTTGGCCTTGGCTACAGCCCTGACGAGTACATCAATGTGCTTTTCAGCAGCTAGACGTGAAGCCGTCAAGAATTTATACTTATTTTGCTTTATCAGTTCACCATCGGCTAATTGTTCGATAAAACCAACTGGAATCGTCACTACTTTTGTCTCAGGATGACCATAAATACCAAATTGTCGTTCCAAATTGGCCTTTTGCTCATCCGTTGATACAACGAAATAATCAATATATTTATGATTTGTAAAAACATATTCGTAATAATTATTCCAGAGAATCCAGTTTTCATCACTCATACGCTCACTAAAATGTTCCGCATGAACTACAACGACAAACTTGGCCTCGTGTTTATTTTGGAGAAGTTCAGCGCCAATATCTGTATTTCTATCAATGATGACTAAATCATTCTTATCAAAGTTTAGACGGCGGAAAAATTCATCATAAAATTCACTATTGCCATAGAGGACAAGATTGTCAATAAAGGTCGACACTATCTTATTATCTTGTAAAAATTGTCGCATTGACAGATTTCCGTTTTCATTGAAAAAATAGCGACAGAAAATTTCCTTACCACTGTAATAATCAATATTTGTCAGACGATCTGTGTAATGTGCCACTTCTTGTAAGCGGCTCGACACAATCGTGTCAACACGGTCAATATTTTGTGTGTCTGGAACTAGCCAAGCCTTATACAGCACCTCGCCAGACATAAAATTTACAGCTTTTGCCCCATCTGCCTGACGTGTAAAATCAGCCGACAAAGTTTCCTGAAATGCCTCTACCGTGTAGGTCGAGCGGTGATTTTTCTGACCCGCCATAAACTTGTAAGCATTCAGCGTCGCGTCCATATCAAGGCCAATGTTATCCGTAAAACGCGTGTAATTACTGTAGATGTAATCACAAAAGACAAAATATTGTTTTTCTGGGAAGTTTTTTACCAAATCAAAGCGATATTTTTGAGCATACTCAATACCGCTCGAAGATGGTCCAATCCCTTTGTTGATGTGATAAACTGTCAAATTTTTCGCCCTTCATCAGAGAAAATTTTATTCCAGCGTGCCATCGTCTGTTTTTCCGAAAACTTCTCTCGCATCGCTTCTGGATTTGGTGATACAAATTTAATAAATTCTACATCATAAAGTACCTGCTTTATCAGGCGCGTGACTGATGCATTTGAAATAATTTTACCATTACTATCATTGACATAGTCATTTAAAAGTGGATTCCCACCAAGTGCCAAAATTGGCTTTTCAGCTGAGATTGCGTCCATCAGACCTGCCGAAATAATTTCTGGGTTCTGATAATGAATATACAATACAGACTTCGCAATTGCATCTGAACGTGTTTCTGGGAAAGGACGTGTCATCGCTTGTACACGTTCTTTGATTATCTCATCAGTGAAATTTAATGCTTTCAGACCTGCTAGAAAATTCACCTGATCACGTAAAAGCGAGAATTCAACCACAAAGCTAACTTGTTGCTCTTCCTGCAAGGTTTCAGAAACAAATTTCAAAACTTCTTGAAAATTAACAGCTTCTGACTCTCGGCCAAGATTCAAATAGATAGGGAAAGTTTTGACATCAAAATTCGACGATATTTTATCAGTGGCAATATAATTATTCCAAAAAAGTTTACTCGTTGTCTTTTCATCAAAATGCTTCGCAATTTTATTGAGCTCATCATGACTATTAAAAATCAACTTTTCAAAATGATCAAACAAGATATCTCGGCTCTGGGCCTCATTGAAAGGTTCTGTCGGTAAGAGATAGACATCATATTTTGAAAAGTTTGATGTTGCAATCGCCCGGCGGAAGCGCTCATTCATGATGAAAAATTTATCTTCGGGAAATTTGTTTGTCACGAGTTGCTCAAAAGCCCACTCCCAGAACATTTCTTCTGAAAGAAAATCTTGATTCGTTGGAAGAAATTTAATCTTGACTACTTTCTTATATATGCCAGTCTGATAAAGTTCAAAAACTACTTCGCCTTGGGCATCAACGATTTTTGTATGTGTATCTTCACCAAGTGGATACTCAATCGTAACCAAGCGGCCGCCATCATCGTAATTATCACGCTGTGTCAACTCGCCATTTTCCAAATGTTCAACTGCCTCAATGCTCCCATCACCTCGAAGTTTTAACTCAAGACTGTCATCTGCATTAATATATCTTAACGAATTGAATCCCGCCTGAGCCACAAAACCTTCTGGCGCTTCAAAATTTTGAGGCGTCAGCAGCTTTTCCTCTTGGATATAGCGGCCTGTAAAGCGATCATAAATAGACCAAATAGTTCCAACCTCAAAAGCTGAAAGCCGAGCGGCACGATTACGCTGATGCTTAATATCCATTGTCGGCGTGATAATCTGTGCCTCAATATCGTTTTTATCAAAAAGTTTTTTAACACCATAAATAGCCGCATCGCGGTTAAATACACTATACTCTCCGATTAAGTAAATCATAGTTTCTCCTCTTGCTGTAAACGCCTATAACGACAAGTTATTAGCATAATTATAACACAAGTAGAAAAAAAGGGCTTAAGCCTAATGAAGCTACTGAAAAATTACTTATTTTGGAAAATCTGAATTTTTAAACCGCATGGTTGAACGATTTACGAATCGGATTTTCTTCAAAAGTTGACTTTTTCAGCAGCCTCAAGCCTAATCACTGCCTTTTTAACTTTCAGATCTCTTATAAACTATCATAGAAACAAAAATTTAATCAAAACTTGCTAAAATACTATCTATCCATTTCATCTGGGGATTAGAAAGACTCAGCACTTTGTGCATAGACTTTCTATCCTCATTTCTAAACCACTGTGAAAAGATTATTCAGTCAAAACTTTCTAAAACCTCATCTATCCATCGACTCATCTGGGGAATTTTTTCTGAGTGGAAACCTGCTTCTTTACGGATACTTACGGATTTTGCATGAGCTTTCAAGTTTTCAAAAAGCTGTTCACAGTGATCTAGCTCATCATTTTTCATCATAAAAACGTGAAAGTTCGTTTGGCTTGGGTCTGAACTTGCTAGAGCTTCTTCAATGATGGCATCTAGCTTTGCTGTGTCTTCCGCCCGATAGTTGCCAGTCAAGTAATGACGCGCCTCTATCATGGATGGTTCCGAACGAAAGGCCACTTCAACCTTGTCTGTAACTTGTCCAAGATGGAGTAATGGCTTGGCTGCAATCACTTCACCCACCTGCATTTTTAGTCCATAATACATGGCCGGAAAAGACCCCATTGACCAACCAATCAGAATAAGATCTTGATGATGAAGTCCGAGCTCTGTCAGTTTCTCATCAATCAATGCCGTCAAAGTTTCCTCATAAGTCTTTTTTCCAATATGAAAAGCTCCACCACGCGCACGCAGGTCACAAAAAAGTAGAACTGGAAAGCCATAATTGGCCATAGATTGGCGCTCATAATGTGGGAGTTCTGATAAATTTCCCGAGAAACCAACTATGAGTTTTTCTTTTTTCTTTCCTGGAAGGTAAAGAGAATGAACTGCCTCACCTTCACTCGTGATATCCCGACGATCACCTGCTTGAAACCAACCTAATCCCTGCTTATCTTTGTAAGTCCAGACTTTTCCAAGAGTTGCAGTACCTTTTCCTTGAATCAAGACTTGCCCCTGAAAATCAACATTTACAGCGGCTTCAAAGAGGTATTCTTTTTCTGTGATGCGATCTGTTTTCAGCAGATTTCCTTGATGATCTAATGTGAAAATCAGATAAGTAACCTTAATATCTCCTTTCGTCTGATAGTCAAAGATCAACTTATGACGCCCTGGTGCATTATAAAAACGGCGAAAAGGAATAACGTAAACATTGCGTGACCAATTTTTTACTAATCTTTGCAAATCAAATACAACCGTTTCTTCGGGGAAGTCTCCTTCTATAAGCATTTCATAGCGACCATGGCGCTCAATTCTCCCCTGAAAATTATCCGAAAGCCTTGCAGCTTCGTCTGGTGTAGCTGAGAAGCCCTGAGTTTGAACAAGATCGTCAAGCATAAAGTCTAGTTCTTGCGCCAATTTTTTAAATTCCCAAATTTTACTTATATCAAAATGCCCGAACTCGTCAAGTAGCTGTTTTTGCTCTTTAGTCGCTCCCCTGTATAATATATAACGTGACCGTACACTGTCAATCAGCCTTTTCAAATCTATGACTTCAATATCTTGACAGTCCACTAATAAATAATTTGCGACTGGTCGTTCAGCTAAGTAATCATCAAGCCTTATTTCATCAATCTCATCCCAGTTCTGCCCATTAATTTGCAAGTATTTCATTAAGATAATTATATCAAATGATTAAAGCATCTGATAATCTGCTCCATAATACTCATCAGTAAAATATCACAAAACTATCGTGTGTGATATTTTACGTTATAAAAACACCGCTTCTATCTCGACAAGTCTAGAAGATGCAGACGGAAAGCGCCATGGCGCATTTCCTAGTTTTTTCATTAGTAAAATATCGCAAAACTATCGTTTGCGATATTTTACGTTATAATACTTCTATGGATAAAATCATTAAATCAATCTCTGCTAACGGACATTTTCGAGCTTTTGCGTTGGACGCAACTGAAACTGTCTTTGAGGCTCAAAGTTTGCATGATAGTATGGCGAGTTCTACTATCGCTCTCGGTCGTACATTGATTGCTGCTCAGATTTTGGGGGCACTTGAAAAAGGCGATGCAAAAATCACAGTTAAAGTCATTGGTGATGGGCCAATGGGTCCTATTCTTGCTGTTTCAGATGCAAGTGGTACTGTCAAAGGTTATGTAAAAAATCCTGATCTTGACTATCGCCGTACGTCAACTGGCGAAATTCTCATCGGTGAATTTATCGGAAATGGTCAATTAATCGTCATCAAAGATATGGGCCTTCGGACGCCTTATACTGGTCAAGTTGATTTAATCTCGGCTGAAATTGGCGAAGATTTGGCTTGGTATTTTCTACAGTCTGAGCAAACTCCAAGCTCTGTGGGGATTCATGTTTCTATCAAAGAAGGGTCTGACCAAGTCGCTGACGCTTCTGCTTTCCTACTCCAAGCACTACCTGAGGCAAGTGAAGCTGAGATTCTAGCTATGGAAAAACAGATTAAAAACATGCCAGCTCTTGCAAGTCTATCTGTAGATGAGATCCTGCCTGCACTCTATGGCAATATTGACTATAAAGTCCTTGAAGAATCAGAGATTCGTTACAAATGCGATTGTTCACGTGAACGTTTTGCAGAAGGATTAAAATCACTTGGTTCTGCTGAACTCACTAGTATGATTGAGGAGGACGGTGGGGCTGAGGTCGTCTGCCAATTCTGTAACACAAAATATGAATTCAGTGAAAAAGATTTAAATGATCTGATTCTCAACCAATCAGAATTTTAAAAGGAGGACTTTTCAAATGACATCATCCATAAAACTTTACATCGCTACGACCCTTGACGGTTATATCGCTGATAAGAATGATGAACTACAATGGCTTTTTGATGTTACAGGTGACGGCGACAATGGCTATGGTGAATTTCTTGATACAATTGATACAGTCATTATGGGCAAACGGACCTATGACTGGTTGCTAGAAAATGAGCCAGATGAATGGGGATATTCTGGTAAGGACTGTTATGTCTTCACCCACCAAGCTTTGCCTGACAATGATCATGTGAAATTTGTTCACCCTGAAAACCTCCCTGATTTCGTTCGAACTCTCAAAGGAAATATCTGGAATGTCGGCGGTGGTGAGCTTATCGGGCTCTTCTTAGAAAATCAACTTATTGATGAATTTCAGATTACAATTGCCCCTGTTTTACTGGGCGATGGTATTCCTCTATTTCCTAAGGGGAATTATAGTGAGAAGCTCGAACTTATTGAAACGAAAACTTACGGACAATTTGTCGAGTTACATTACAGGAAAATAAAATGAATCTCTTTAGTAAAAGGGATTCATTTTATTTTTTATTCGTATATGCATATTTACTATTTCTAACATGAAAACAGTTGCGTAAAATGGTATAATACCTCCATAAAATTTAGAAAAAAATCCGAGAAACTGATATGAAAAAACGAACAAAGATAATACTTGGAATTTCAATTCCAATAATTTTATTCACAGGAGGCATAGCAATGATGCAAATGAAGACACCTTTTGATATTTTCTTAACTCATGATTTCACAGTCCAATCAAAGGAAAATACTAAGCAAATGCAAATTAATTTTTTGAAGAAACATGAACAGGAAATGATAGATTTTGTTAAGGCTCAAAATCCCAAAGTTACAAGTGTGCAATTTGATTGGGACAGTGTAAAGACTGGGCAAATAGGAAACGGGACGCCACAAGGAGGTGGAGATGCCTTGACAATTTCTGGAAAATTTAATGAAATTGATAACTCAAATGTTAGTCTATGGTTTCAAGTTGGAAAGACTGGAATTCCTGAAATAGGTACCATGGAATTAAATGATAATTTAAGAATAGGAAAAAATTTATATGAGTAATTTAAAGAGTTATAGTAATATTTTTGCTGATTTATCACAGTCTGCCTATAGAGGGAGACCTTTAAGTTTCCCTAAAAATCAACAAAATGAAAGTGAAGTAAAATTTGATTATAGTGCCAAATTAGGCGGTACGAATCTCCCCAACAACGGCATCGTCTATCTCCAACCAGACAAAACTCTTCACACAGTAGAAGTCAAGACAGATTTGACTATCCCAAATCCGAACGGTGGCTACCACACAGACAGTTATGTGACAGGCAGTTATCAAGCGTCTCTCTTGACAGATGAAAAAGCTGGTTTCAATGCTTATGTTGTAACCGATACGCCAACATTGAGTGCGGATACACAAAACGCCTATCTAGCCATTCGTGGAAGTGACGCAATGACTCTCAAGAACTGGAATGACTGGGTGGATAATGATGCGAATTTCGCGCTGAATAACGCCCATATCCCACAAGCTCCTCTTGCGACCGAAGCGATGAAAGAGAAAATCGCATGAAAAAACGAACAAAAATAATACTTGGAATTTCAATTCCAATAATTCTACTCACAGGAGGCATAATATTGACGCAAAGAACACCTTTTGACA
>JAIRUS010000045.1 GCA_031254295.1 Streptococcaceae bacterium
AAACGCGGCGGATAAAATTCAACCGCGCCGTCTGTTTTCTGATTGGCCATGGCTTGCGCTGCCAGCTCGTCCATTTTGACGAACCATTGCGTTGAGAGCCGTGGCTCGACAACGACGCCTGTACGCTCTGAATGCCCTACCTCGTGGCGAATCGGCTCGATCTTGACAAGCTGACCCAATTCTTTCAAATCCGCAACAATCTGCTTACGCGCCTCAAAACGGTCCAAGCCCTCGTATTTGCCGCCTTCGGCATTGATTGTCCCGTCAGGATTCATCATGTTAATCATCGGCAAATCGTGGCGAAGCGCTACATCAAAGTCATTTGGATCATGCGCCGGCGTAATTTTCACGACACCCGTGCCCTTTTCCATGTCCGCATGCTCATCTGTCAAAATCGGAATCACACGCCCAATAATTGGCAACACAACATTTTTTCCGACCAAATGCTTATACCGCGCATCTTCGGCATTGACAATAACCGCCGTATCGCCAAGGAAAGTCTCAGGCCGCGTCGTCGCAATCTCGACAAACTCGTCCGCCCCCTCAATCTGGTAGGTAATGTGGTAGAAAGCGCCGTCAATCTCCTTGTGAATGACCTCAATATCTGAGAGCGCCGTCATCGCCTTTGGATCCCAGTTAATCAGCTTCTCGCCACGATAAATCCAGCCCTTTTCATAGAGCTTCACAAAAACCGTGCGCACCGCTTGATTCAGCCCCTCGTCCAAGGTAAAACGCTCGCGCGAATAGTCAACGGAAATCCCCATCTTCGCCCATTGCGCATGAATCGTCTGCGCATACTCATCTTTCCACTCCCAGACCTTGTCAAGGAACTTCTCACGCCCAAGATCTTGTGGCAAAATCCCGTCCTCAGCCAAACGTGCGGCAACCTTTGCCTGCGTTGCAATGCCTGCGTGATCCATACCAGGCAGCCAAAGCGTGTCAAAACCCTGCATCCGCTTCTGGCGAATGATAATATCCTGCAAGGTCGTGTCCCACGCATGCCCCAGATGGAGCTTCCCCGTCACATTTGGCGGTGGAATCACGATACTATAAGGCGCCGCCTCAGGATTTCCAGACGGCTTGAAAACGCCCGCCGCCAGCCATTTCTCGTAGCGACCTGCTTCTGTTTCTGTGGGGTTGTATTTGGGGGTTAGTTCTTTTGTCATTGTTTATTTACCTTCCTTAGCTAATAATTCTTGTCGTTGATTTTCTTTCAAATAATCTAAAAGTTCTTTTATGCCATACAGGGCGACTTTATCAATGATTTTAGATTTTTCTTTTTCTATTTTATCGATAATAATCTGTAAATCTTCTGGATCATTATCAAATCGATTTGCATTTCTCAAATAAAACCAGAGTTCTCTCGCACCGCTGGGTACCTTCATTACAAAATTTTCAATGTAACCACCTTCTGCAATTCGGTTGACTACCTTTTGACTGCTTAGATTATCAAGAACAGTTCTTTGAGCTTGCGTCGTATTTTTTTGAAATATAGAAACAATAGCTTCTTTTTCTTTTATAGATCTATCCTCAATCTCAATTTTCTTATATTCCATGTGAATCCAATTATAGTCGTCTCTCATCACAAAATCTTCATATCTTTGCCAGAAATGATTCAGTTCAAACTCTGGAATAATCTCTTCTTTTTGGGCTACTGCTGCTAAAGTTCCTGTTGAAATGAAAGCTTTTCTCCAATCTTCTTCAATACCACTAAACATCAACCCCATTTTACTGAACTGCGCAAGTTGAAAATATGTTTTAATCAGTTCCTCTAGCGATGGAAAACGCGCATTGTGAATCTCAACAATGATTTTATCTTGAATATTTCTTAGCTCTTCTTCCACCATCTGATCAAATTGATACGCTATCTGTGAAAGCAAATTTGATGTCTGATATTCTATTACATCAAAATATTTGAGCCATTTATTAATATAAACAGATGGACTCTCCTCAAAATATCCCCTGATAATATAATTATTTATTGAGTCAGAATAGAAAATATAATCAGTAAAAATTTCCCCATAGTGATATTTTTTGATTATTTCAGAAGCCAATTTAGATATTTTAATTTCTCTTTTCTCAGTCAGACCATTCAGTTCAGCCATTTCTTCAGTCAAAAATATTCTACTGTCACAAAGATTAGATATTTCTTTAAGCTTACTAGAATCTAGCCTTCCTAATTTCATTTCATTTGTGATAACAAGTGTATTCAAAAAAATTGATTTACAAATATCACTTTCCTGACTCTCATACTTCCCTATCTTTTGTGCCATAATCTTTTCTTCAAGAAATTTATAATTTGAAAGTACAGACTGAAGAATTCGAAGGTTTATCTTTCCATCCCCGTATAAAAAGATTTTAATAACTTCAAATAACCAATCTCCGTCTTTCAAAATTTGCAATCCATCAATCCCTGTTTTAACAACTTCTTTTACAGTTTCCCATTCACATGAAAAATTGATAGAACGTTCTATTGTTTTTTCTTTGATGGTTTCATATTTTTCATCTTCAAGTTTTTCAGCGTTAGAGATAATTACAACTTTTATATGTAAATTCTCTAACAATTCTGCAGAAATAAAACCAAATAAATCTGCTAGTTGAATTCCCTTTGAACGCCGTTCTAAGTCATCTATAAAAATCACGATTTTCTTATCTGATAATTCATTTGATCTATCTCGATAAGCTTCTGAAATCAAATCTAAAATTGTACCAATAGGTTTTAGCCTTGAATTTCCAAATATTCGATTCAGTCCATTAATTTTTTCTTTATGTTTTTGATAAAAAGTAATCAGCTTTCCACCTACTAGAGTCTCAGATATGATTTTTTCGACAATACCTAATTTTATCTCTTCCAGTGTAGTAGTACCATAAAGAGAAAAATAAATTGCATGGATGAAATCATCCTTATTTAAATCTTTAACTAACTCTTTTACAAAAAAAGTTTTCCCACTTCCCCAGCCACCATCAAGTTGTATAGCTAAATTAATATCTGATCCTAAGTAATTTCTTATTGCTTGTTCAGTCTCTCGCATTTTTATATCTAAACCTCTGGTAAAATCCCTTCTTACAACTTTGATAAATTATCACCGTTCAATCACAAAATCGAATCTGCAAATTCAGCTTTATTTTATTCGCATTATCTTCCTTGTAAATAAAACCAAATTCATGTCGTCCTGTCGAAGCCGTTTCTAGTTTAGTATTATAGAATAAATAATCTTGAAATTCATTTAAATTAATCAAGTGATAAATTCCGATTTCACCATCTGACTTTACAATTAAGTAGCCACCATTAGCCTCGTAACGCCCTAACCACTCTCTGGAAGGTGTCATTCCCAAAGCGACTGCAAATAGATACTGCTTCACTTTATATTCAATATGTTTTTTACTCCGAAATTCTGGGTGCTGTTCAGAGACTCGACTTACTAATTCAGGAATCGTCGCAATCCTTTTACCTGTCGCAGCAAAACTATCAAAATAATACTCTTTTAAAATTTCTGAAAGAATCGTTGACATTAACGTGTCTATCATGGCTAAATTATCTTCAAAAGTTTCACTTGCACAATTTTCAAAATCTAAAAGTACTTGTTTTAATTTTTGAGATTTCTCATCAAATTTCTTTAATTCATTAAACTGCTCAATATCCTGTGTTGACAAATCTCCTATAAGCCTATAAATGAAATTTGTTGTTTTCCCTGCATTAACAAGCGTTGCCGCTCCTCCCCACTGCGATTTAATTGAGAAAGCTAATTCAGGCTGGAGGTTTGTATTAAAGTCATGAACTTTAATAACAATATCTGCTTTATCTGATGAGCTCGCCTTCATTTGAGTAATGCCCAATTTCTTCTCAAACTCCAGAATATTATCTAAGATTTCTGAGCCTGTATTCCCAGAAAGAATCTCACTTTTAATTTCTTTAGCTTTCTCTGTAAAATCTGAAATTTTTTCTGTTCTGATTACCTGGCCTACATTGTTTACAATACTAACTTTAGAATCTTGAATTTTAAATCTACTTTCATTCTCCTTCCGATAATCACGAATAATTTCAATCACGTTATAGTACAAATCGCTCATAAGATTTGTATCCCTATCCAATGCTGTCAGCCTCTGGTCAGACAATACTTTGAAAAACGCGTAATGCTCTGCCCATTCTCCTTTATTCGCCATCTAGTTCCTCCATTTCTATTAGAATATTCTTCATAAACTTGGCCATTTGATAAATAGCTGGTATAGTTACAGAATTCCCAAACTGTTTATATTTTTGTGTGTCTGATATTTCGTCAGGAAAGCTAAAATTATCTTTCCCTGTCTTATCCTTAAACGCAAAGCCTATAAATCCCTGTAATTTCCCCCATTCCTCAGGGGTCATATTTCTTACAAATTCAGAATTTATTGGAGATTTCTTTGACTTTAGCGTCATTCCAGAATAATTTTCACTTCTGTCAATAACTAAATTTCTTTCTTTGCCCGAACCACCAGTTGCCAAAATAGCGTTAGAATATGCTTTTCCAGGAACTTCATTTACAATTTGATAACCAAATCCGTTTCCTTTTCCTACATGGCGCTCCTTATGCTTTTTCAGCGCTTCAAAAGCATCCCTCGCAAGATAATATTTAGGGTCAACATGAGTTGTTAATAAATCATCTAAATCTTCGTAAAGGGATAAATCAGATTTTTGTGGAAAATCATCTGGAATCAACTCAAGTTGTTTTTCAGAAAAATAGCCTTTATCGAATCCCATAATATAAACACGAGGACGATTTTGAGGAACTCCGAAATTCTTCGAATTACGAATAAAGCTACTCCGCTCAAATTGAATATTACCTTTTGGGTCTAAATGAGCCCCAATAATATGATAATTTAAGTCTTTAATCAAAACATTTAAGATAGTTTTGAAGGTATGACCTTTGTCATGAGAGAGTAAATTATCCACATTTTCCAAGAGAAGGGTTTTAGGACGAGTTCGTTTGATTATATCAGCTGTATCAAAAAATAGCGTTCCACGAGTAGAATCTAAGAAGCCTAATTGATTACCTGCCCTAGAAAATGCTTGACACGGAAATCCTCCAAGGAGCGTATCATACTTTATCCCTTCGGCTTTCTTTTTAAAATCTTCTGATGTGACATCATTTAATGGATTTTCTTGATATAAATGCTCATAAGTCTTGACAGCATAAGAATCAATCTCAGCAGATAGGACATTTTCAAAGGATCCCGTGAGTTCAAAACCTTTTCTAATTCCGCCTATACCCGCAAATAAGTCTATCGTTTTATATTTTTTCATTATTTGCTTTCCTCTACTTCTAACTCTCTTGTTATGTCTTCTACATCAATAGTTTCTTGAGGCTTGTCAACTTCTAACCACTCAAGTCCCGTATTAAGAATAATCATTAATGCTGGAAATATCATCAAACTAAGCAGCAATTCTGTTATGTTTTTCTGTGTATTACCAATCACTATCGCGAAAAACGACATAATTCCTATTATCAAACTGCCACTTCTCTTAACTCGTACATCCCAGAAATATAATGACTTCATTCGGCTATAAGTTTTTTCCTTCTTGAATATATATTCATCATACTTTTTCCTTGTCTTCTCGCCTCTGTCATATTGTTTTGGTAATGATTCCAAATTATTTTTGCAATAGCGACAATATAGCAAGAGATAAACTCTTACCAGTAAGTATAATATAAATATTGCTGTAAATGAATTAAATATCACTTGATTACCTCTAGCTCCTCTTTCCATTTTCTTGTTTGACTTTTCCAAAGGATTTGCTACAATGTAGTTATTAAGTCCTTCGGGATCCGAGGTCGCCATTCGTGGCGGCCGATTTTTATTTAATAAGCTCGATGAGCTTATTTTTTATTTTCTCAAATTGTTCGTGTTTCCCATCAATTTCGTAACCTACATTAACACCTAACGAACAGTACCAGATTTCACGTTCTTTCACATAAAAAGCTTTTTCTCGGTTATTTAAGTGTTTCTTTTCGTTATTCCAAAAATCAAATTCTTTTTGATACATTCATTTACTCACTTTCCAAAAAATTCTCAATCAACAAGGTCATATTCTCCCGCTCATCAGGCTTGCTCAGCGCCACCATGAGGACAATCGCCGCAAGCGTGCTGTTATTAATATTGTGCAATGCCTGATTTTTATAGAGGAAATACACGAACAAAGCCGCCGCGGAGCGCTTATTACCATCATAAAAGGGGTGATCTTTGACGACGAAATACAGAAGATTCGCTGCCTTTTTCTCAACAGTCGGATAAAACTCGGTCTCGCCAAAACCCGCATAGATTTGCTCCAAAATCCCATGGAACTGTCCTGTACGTTCCTTTGCGAACAAATCCGACTTCTTGAAATCAGGCAGACTTTCTAAAAATCCTCGTGCTTCCTCATAGGTCAACTTCCAAGTGTCGACATTGCCGTCAACTTCTGGCAATTCTTTGCGGTCGTAACTGTCCAACAGGAATAACGCCTGAGTATAATCTGCAATCAAGCTAGCTGTGCCTGAAAGTTCTGGAATGTCGCTGCGCTCTAAAATCTGCAAGGCAAGGTTTAAGTCTGCCAATTTCTTTTCGTTGACAGAATAACCCTTTGTGAGATGAGATTTGAGCACTGTGTTCGCCCAACGGCGGAAATGGACGCCTTCTGTTGATTTTACTCTGTAACCCACAGATAAAATCATGTCAAGATTATAATAGTCAACTTGATAGGTTTTCCCATCTCTTGCAGTTGTCGCAAATTTTGCGACAACTGAAAAGCCGCTTAATTCTTCTTTCAAAGCATTATTGACGTGTTTCCCGATGGTCTTAACATCTCTCCCAAAAAGTTCGGCGAGTTGCTGACGATTCAGCCAAAAATTTTCTCCGTCAAAATGCGTATCAATCTTAAGCTGACTTTCTTTATTTTCATAAATAATCAGCTCTTGTTTGTCAAAATCTCTATTTTTCATTTTACTACTCCTTTTTCCTTTTCTTCAATAACCCCAACAATTTCTCTCGCCAAAAGTTCATAACCCAGCTCACGCAATGCTTTTCTGAATTCTCAAAGCATTTTCTTCCTTGAATTATAGCCTGTTTAGGCTACTCCAGAGAAAAAAATAAATATCTGTTTTACCATTTTGAAACTACGCGTCAGTATCGTCCTGCTCCTCATAGACCCACTTGAGCCATCTCGCATGCGAACGGAAACGGAGCTGTGCCATCTCCATGTCAAAAGGAAGCAGTTCTCCTTGTTCTATGGCTTCCTCCAGTCCTGAAACACCTCCCATATCTTCTTCGAGATCAAATCCATTTCCAGATATAAGTTTTGGGTAAAGGCGCCGATTTAGCTTCTCATCGGTGATTATCTCAGTGAGTGTCACCTCAAAGTCCCAATCATCTCCGAAGTCATAAGTAAATTCGAGCTTTTGCCCTAGCTCCCTCAGTACATGCACAAGCTTGCTTTCAAAAACAGATTCGCTAATCAAAGGATTATGCGAAAAGTCATCATAGGGGTTAGGCAGATAAAAATCAGTATAATCTTTAGGCTCTCCATTGAAATAGGTGAGGTCGTTGACATCCTCTTCTCTGGAAAATGGAGACTTTAGAATATCTGCAATTAGCGTTTTCGTCCTCTCGCTTAACTCTCCTCTGAACCCGAAAAGATGGTCTCCACCCAGATTATAAGCAGCCAAGAGAAGATAGGCTAAGTCTGCCAGATTCTTTGTAGATGAAGCCACCATACTAAATTTTCTGACGTTTTCGACACTGCTCTCTTTGAGTTTTGCTTCAAAAACATAAATGGGTGATTTTGCCATGTGATTTCCTTTTTATTTTAGATATTATTCTCGCTGATAATGCTATTTCTTACTTTGAGCTAGTGCTTTTATCAATTTTCCAGAAAAATTTTGATTTGGATGGGTTCCCAGTCTGTCATATCTGATTTAAGTGCCGAAACCCTTGCATAGAGGACTTTTCCTGCATCCATAAGACGAGAGAAAATGACATTATCTGCTCTTGGTACATAACCCAGCTTATCACCGAGTTGTGTCTTGATGAGGATTGCTTTTTTATCGTATGGATTTTCTGGCTCTCTGAAAAAATTAAGCTTATCGCCAATTTCAATAGAAATCTCTTCTAAGTTTTGAATATGATTTGTTCCTGCTACTTTGGTATAAAACAGAAAAATCTCTTGGCCAAAAGCTTTTGGAAGCTCAATTTCCCCATGTTTAGTATGAAATAAACCAATCAAATCACCTGTAGAATTTCCCCCGATGAGATCATTACCCATTTCCGTCCTCCATTTGATGCTTTATTTTTTCTTGCCAATTTTTTACCTCTTTACGGTAGTCTTTAATGATTTCAAAGAGTTCTTCTCGGCGTTTGGTGATTGCCTCTTGGCTTTCTAACAGGTCTATTTCTGTAAATGGAAAATCTGATTTTATCTCTGTGATTTCCTCTTCCAGTTTTTTAATTAACTGCTCTAGGTTTACTTTCTGACTTTCAAAGTCCACCAGTGTCTTATTTTCTAAACTTTCTGTGACCAATAGGGTTAAGGTACGAATCGTTTCAAGATCTGCCTGCTCATAAGCTTCTACAGCCTGTTGATAATAAAGTTTTTCTTGCTCTGATAAATTGGGATTTAAATCTGGGTGCAATTTTTTTATCAAATCTCTATAAAGCTTTTTGATTGAAAGGCTGTCTTCCTCTGAAAGTTCCGTCTTTTTCTCTTCAGATTTTGCTTTTTCTATATCCGAAAACATTTGACTGAGTTTTTCTTGATAGGTCTTTAATTCTTTTTTGAGTCGCTGTTCAATTTGCTGAATCTCAATCTTTTTTTGCTGATTGAGATAAACTTGGATGAGCTCGGACTTTCGTTTTAATCTTAATTGCTCAATGTAGAGCTCATAAGCTTGAAATTCTAATCGCCCAATCTTTAGCATATATTGTGCATGGAGCCGCTGTCCTTCATGATAATTTAGAAAATCTCGCTGCTCGATAAGTTCACTCAACTTCTTTCGCATCCGCGTGAGTTGAGCAAGTTTTAATTTTTCAGTAGATATTTTTCCTTTAAATAAAATTTCACGCATTTAAAGCTCCTTCTCCTTTACTCCCATCTCTACAATTAAATTCTCTTCCTCAGCCTTAATCTCTTCCACAAACTCGTCATAAGGCGCACAGTTTTGCGGAATTTTTAGAGATATTTTAAAAATCTCGCCGCCAAGGCCTTTCATTATCCCCTCAGTTTCAGACTTCGTCTCAGTAGAGGGATAGAGTATCCCAGCTTTATCAAATTTTTTATAATGCAGATAGCTAATAATTTGAAATCTATCTTCTCGCTTGATTCCATCTCGTTGAACATTTTTATATTTCGTATCAATAATTATTTTGCTTTCGTCATTATAAAAATCTGGTCTTACCTGGGCACGATTTCCAACCTGATAAATACTTTCATTTCCTCGTGGGTGTTTGTAGTCTGTCAAAATCGTCGCAAGATATTCTTCCCACAACCAAGCGCCGTCAAACAAGATTCCATGCACTTTTTGCTTGTCTTTACCAAAGCTAGATTTCTTTCCTCGGAGAATCATTTGACAAAGTTCTATCAGTGGTCGATAGTCATGAAAATAAGGATTTTTTATGGCCAGATTTGCCTGCATGATTTTACTTTTATCTGCGCGCCTATAACTTGGTGTTACTTCAAAGATTTTTCTGACTGAGCGTTCATGTAACTTGACCGCCTTTTTATCAGACTTGATAAATTCAATCGTATGACGAATAAGCTGTGTGATATTATTATCAGCGGTCAGCTCTCGCATGTCATAGGCAATTTTGCCAAGAAAAGGTGTATTTTGCTTAATATGTCGCGCAATATTTATCGTTCCTTTTACTTGACTGTCATTATATTGCTTCTTGACATAAGTTTTATAAATCCCTTTCTTCAAAGCAGTCTCAAGATACATAGGAAATAGAAAGGGTAATAAATCAAACATCCCCTGGCTCGTGGAGAGGTCGAAGTTGACAATATTCGCCTCAAACACCTTTTCAATCATATAACGTAAGAAAAAATCTTCGCGTCCATCATCAAAACGAGAATGAATGGTTATCCGCTCACTTCCTTTACCTAGCCAGCCCATCACATTCGTTGTCCAGTATTCTTTTTTTAACCAATCATAGCTAAAAATCAGCTGCTCATCTGATAAATCCTCAGATTCTTTCGCAGTTGCCGGAAAAACTAGAATATCAGCAGGTAACTTTGAAAGCTGGATATTTACAAAATCCTTGGCCCAATCAGGAAGTTCTTCCTCTACTTCAGAATTATCCCTCAATCTCATGATCAAAGGCCGCTTTCAGTTTTTCCAAATACTCCTCAACTTCACTAGTCGAAAATTGCCCCTCAAAATAGGCTCTAAACAGGGGCTCAAGATAACCTTCCCAAATGCCTGATTCATGGCTCAGATAAGCAGCCCCAACATGATAAGCCGAGCCCAAGCCTATCTCATCAATCGCTTGATTAAGCCTGATCAACTGAGCTTTCTTTTCCTCACCAATCCAATCAGCATTTTCATTTGCCTCAATCTCAATAAATCGAAAACGCCTCCGCATCGCAAAGTCAAAACTTTCTACTGAGCGGTCAATATCGTTCATCGTGCCGATGATATAGACATTTTCAGGCACATAAAAGTCTGGCTCATCTGAATGCAAGTTTTGATACTGAGTCTTGACCTTTCCTCTTTCTCCACGATATTCGGGGTCAATAGAGAAGAATAATTCGCCAAATATTTTTGAAATTTCACCACGATTGATTTCGTCGATGATGAAGACGAAGTTTTGCTCTCTACCTGTTACTTCTCCTAGACTCTCTCTGAAACTCTTGAGTTGCATAATTGCTGACGCAAAAGTATTGTGTTGATCATTATCCCTATCAAAATCTCCAATACTATCCTGATTCTTTAGTATTTCTTCAAGAGTTTTATAAGTTTCAAAATTTTCCAATGCTTTACGTGGACTAAACTCTTTCTCTCCCAAAAGTTGTTCAATCTTCAGGTAATAACTATCAATTGTATGTTCATTTAATCCTATATTTTGTAAAAATTTCTTATAATTTTCTTTTGTAAAATCAGTAATATTTTTACTCGCTGAATTTTCTATAGCTAGTTTACAAAATTCTTTGAAAACTCCATTTTTAATTTTGAAACCAACTTGCTCCTTTTTCATAACAGGACGCAATCCCTCCACAAAATCCGTATAATCATAGCTCGGATGAAATTGCACAAAGCTGAGTTGATGATTTTCCTCACTTGCTCCTAAAGCCTCTGCGATTTGCTTTGCAAGAAATGTCTTCCCTGTCCCTGGCGCACCGTGAAGGATGATGTTTCTAGAAGTTTTTAACTTATCAACATATTTTTGAAGTTTTTCATTAAGTATTGGTGAATCTCCTTGAAATTTCACTACTTGCTCACTAAGATAGAATATATCTCTCAATGCATTTTCATAGTCGTCTGGATTTTTAAAAGATAGTTCGTCCGAACTTAAAGGATAAGAATTAAGGAATAGATGAGTTGAACTTGAGATTGATCCATCTAACTCATGAAATTCTGGAAAATTCGATTGATTAACTGTTACTTTATAAGAAAAGCCTGAAAATGCAGCCTTTGTTCCACCAAAATCAATAATACCTTTCCAGTCAAAAAATAAATTATTGTGGCCAAAATTAATATAAGGATAATTATTCAGCGAATTGTTACCCGTTGCAAGTATACGTGAAAATTGTTTTCCAGAAATTACTGGCCCTAATTTTGTAAATCCCTTTGGAACATAGTTTTGCATATTCCTTTCTTGATTGCCGACTGATTTTTTTATCCAAGATAGAGTGTCATCTACAAAATCACGAAAAGCTTTAAGTTCTTCTTCTGATACTTTTTCTAGATTCTCTTCCAAAAATCTCTTTCTCCAAAACGGACTTTCAAGGAAGAGTTTATAATTTTGCTGTTGCCCATTAAACGTAAAATCAACAAGCATTTTTCTCCAGTTTTTCGAGTGCTTTGATTCTTCTGGATTGATTTTCCAGATTGTTTTCAAATAAGTAAAAAAATACCAAACTTTTCCTGAAAAACTTTTATCCCAATCAACTTGAACTGTATGCCCATCATTTGAGATTGACTGAATTGTTCCAATTGCTTTTATTCTCATTACAGCTACTTTTTTGTCGTTAGGATTATCAAATGGCAAATCATTCTTTTGAACATAAGTTGCTTTTATCGCAATTTTCTCACCAACTTGCATTTGTTTAAACTTTTTTAGTTCCCCTTGATAAGCTGCTTCATTTTCAGCACCTATCCACCCAAGCTTCCAGACTCCTCCATCTATAAATTCTTGTGTCATATCTTTATCGTCAAGCACAGCGCCTACAAACCAATAGTTCATAATTTTCTCCTGTTTCCCTTTTAAATCTAGCTAAATAAATTCTATGTCTTAAAAATTCACTTCAATTTCCAAATCTAACCAACTGGCAATTTTTCGAATTGCACTCTCTGTTCCTGCTTTGCTTAGATTCACAAATAAGAAGAGGCCGGGCTCAATCTCAGCCCCCGCTATTTGTCCACTTGGGAAAATATTTTGTTTTTTGCCAAGATTATTTTTCGAACTTACCTTATCTTCAACGATAAAATTTTGCAATATTTCTTGATATTTTTTATCTTCTAAGAGACTTTTAACAAATTTTATATGAAGTTTTCTTGGAGACTTATCTTTAAGAAGCTTTCCGTCAAATTTTACGGAAAGAATCCCATCTGTTTCTTGTTCTTCTGACCTCTCAAAAAGTTCGATGTTTGCCACTTCATATAAAATTTCCTCAAAAATATCGCGCATTTCATCTGCTTTAATTTTATTGAGTTTTTGAATAGCACTCGTATTTCCTTTTTTATTATTATCCATATCAAATCCTGCCTCTACAAAGCGCTCAATATAATAATCCTCAAGGTAATCCAACTGAGATTTATCAATCAGTCCGTCATTTCGGCCAAAGAAAATACAACTTGTCCACCATTCTTTACTTTTTTCATGTTCAATTAATCTTGTCTTCACGCCTTCAGCACGTTTACCGACGG
>JAIRUS010000051.1 GCA_031254295.1 Streptococcaceae bacterium
GCCCTCGAATTCAAAAATCTGAGGATCTCGGAAATGTTCTGTTACTTTGTCAAATGCTGGCAGGATTGCCGCTTTATCAGATTTGCTGAGCTTTCCAGTAGCATCAAGTGTCGCTTCAAGCTGATAAGGAATACGTGTTCCGTCAGAGTTACGATGATTTCCTGTATAAAAAATATGCAGGTTGCCGTCGTCAAACTCTTTTGCACTGCCAGAGTAGGCTCCTTTGTTGTCAAAATCACTGTCAGGGAGAAGTTGCAAATCGTCGGCTATAAATGTTACTAAATCAGTCGAAGTCAAATGTTTCCAACTTTTTAGAGCATGTACTGGCCCATAAGGGAAATGTTGATAAAAGAGCTGCCATTTTCCATCAAAATATGAAAAAGCATTTGGGTCATTGAGTAAACCTGTCCTTGGCTCGATATGGTAATGTGTGCGCCAAGGAGATTTCTTAACAAGCTCAGTTAAGCTTGATAAATAGTCATCTGAATAAGCTGAATAAGGACGATACCTTTCTTCACTAGTCCAGTTTTTCGACTTTTTCAATTTGAGTTTCATAATATCATGATAAACGTTTCTTGGCTTAAAATCAAGCTTAATCTCTAAAAAATATAAATTTATGATAATCGTTTGACATATAAAAATATATAGATTATAATGTCGTCGTATAAACAAATAAGGAGAATTTGTAATATGAACCACAAAGAAGTGGCTGAGCGAGTATTAAAAGCTGTTGGTAAGGATAATTTGCAGGCTGCAGCCCATTGCGCGACGCGTTTGCGTCTGGTGTTGAAAGACAGCTCTGTCATTGATCAAGAAGCACTTGATAATGATCCAGACCTGAAAGGGACATTTGAGGCGGCAGGTCAGTATCAGATTATCGTGGGACCTGGCGATGTCAATACGGTCTATGATGAGCTGGTAAAGCTGACAGGGATTCAAGAAGCTTCAACGGCTGATCTAAAAGAGATTGCTGCAACGCAGAAAAAACAGAATCCTTTGATGGCCTTAGTCAAGCTTCTGTCAGATATTTTTGTTCCTCTGATTCCTGCCTTGGTCGCTGGTGGGCTATTAATGGCTTTGAACAATGTTTTGACCTCTACTGGACTTTTTGGCGCTAAATCGCTCATTCAGATGTGGCCTCAGCTGACAGATGTGGCGGCCATGGTTAATCTGATGGCCGCAGCTCCATTTACTTTCATGCCTGTTTTGATTGGTTATTCGGCTACAAAGCGCTTTGGCGGAAACCCTTATCTTGGCGCAGCGATGGGGATGATTCTGGTTATGCCTGCTCTAGTCAATGGTTATAATGTGGCAGCTGCAATCTCAGATGGTAAGATGACTTATTGGTCAATATTTGGGCTAAAGGTTGCACAAGCAGGCTATCAGGGGCAGGTCTTGCCGGTCATTGGTGTGGCTTATATCCTAGCAAGCTTAGAAAAATTCTTTCATAAACATCTGAATGATGCAGTGGATTTTACTTTTACTCCGCTTTTATCTGTGATTATCACAGGTTTTCTAACCTTTATCATAGTTGGCCCTGCCTTGCGCTGGGTATCTGATGGACTGACAAATGGTTTGATTCATCTTTATAATTTGGCAGGTTGGCTTGGTATGGGAGTATTTGGTTCCTTTTATTCTGCAATTGTCGTGACGGGGCTTCATCAGAGTTTTCCTGCGATTGAAACGATGTTGATTGCGAGTTATCAGAAGTTGGGAACTGGTGGTGACTTTATCTTTCCAGTAGCAGCCGCAGCCAATATGGCTCAGGCAGGTGCAACTTTTGCTGTTTTCTTTTTGACAAAGAATAAAAAGACTAAGGCCTTAGCACTACCAGCAGGAATTTCTGCAATTCTAGGTATCACAGAGCCAGCTCTGTTTGGTGTCAATCTTAAGATGAAATATCCTTTCTTTATCGCACTAGGTGCATCAGGCGTGGGATCGCTAATCATGGGACTTTTTCATGTTCTTGCAGTAAGTCTTGGATCAGCTGGTATTATTGGCTTTATCTCGATAAAGTCAGGATATTATATCCAGTTTATGATTTCAATTCTTGTTAGTTTTGTATTAACCTTTGTTATAACAAGTATCTATGGCCACCGTGCTGAATCTAAAACTAGTGATGACGTAGCTGTATAAGCTAAGGAAAGTCTGCCTATAAATAAATAACAAAAAAGAACTATTTGTTGTAGTTCTTTTTTATATCTTAAAAACGCAACATTTCCATTAAAAAGAAACATAGTATACCACGACAAAGTGATTTGCAAACGCTATTATAAATTTAGAGAGTTTAAAAGTTCTTTGAGGACAGCTAGACTTTCAGTTGGATTGAAAATTCTTTGTAAGTCAGTGGAACTTGAGCTGATAATAAGTTTTTGGTCTATGAGTTGTTTGTTGCTATTTTTCTTTCTTTCATCTAAGAGGTCTTTCGGACGATGGCCATAGAGGAGACAGAATGCTTTATTAAAGGTTCTGACATCTGAAAATCCACATAGATTGGTGATGCTAAGCAAGTTTTCATTTGTAGTGAGTAGAAGTAAGCGCCCTCGCTCACAACGAACATTGTTTAGATATTCTTGAAAAGAGATTCCGAAGTTATTTTTGAAAAAGTGGCTGAAGTAAGTCGTGGAGAAGCCTTCTTGACTTGCAAGCTCTTGCAGGGAGATTCCGTTTACAAAATTTTCATGAATTTTCGCGCTGATACGTTGAATTCGCTTTTGCAAATCTAGCATCTTATTTTGCTGAGAAAAATCGAGTTGGTTAAAATTGACCAGCTGCAAAAGCTCATATACAATGAGATAGGCAAGACCGGTCGTACGGAGAGGTTGGTAATCAAGCTCATCAAAGTAACTCTGAGCCGCGCTTATTAAATATGACAAAAGCTTGGAGTCAAATGGCAAATTAATAGGACGACTTTCAAAAAGCATAGAATCGAGAGCAGGATAAACAGAGGCGAAATCTGTCATTGGAAGCTGCATGATGAGAAGACGCATTGATGAAGATGAGGCGTTAGATCTGAATTCATGGAGTTGACAACTATTGAAAAAAATCATTTGTCCAGCCGAGATATGGAACTCTGTTTGCGAGGTACTGATGCTTCCCTCGCCTGAAATGACATAGACAATTTCTGAATCAAAATGAAGATGTGGCCGACGATAAACTAAGTCATTAATCATAAATAAAAGTCCGTTTACTCGATTGTGTTCTATTTTCTCAAATTCTGTATACATGTCTTTAATCTCCCAACTGTATTATAGCACTATAAATCGGTATGGAAGTTAAAAAATAAATCAAAAAATTAGGAGGAGTCAAAAATGGCTTACTTTAACAACATTGCAGCAATCAAATACGAAGGTACTGGCACGAAAAATATGTTTGCTTTCAGGCATTATAATCCAGAGGAGGTCGTGCTTGGCAAGACAATGGCAGAGCATCTTCACTTTGCGTTGGCTTTTTGGCATACGATTACGATGGACGGTGGCGATCCGTTTGGGTCTGCGACGATGGAGCGTCCGTGGGATTTGGAAGGCGGCACGGAAATGGAGCGTGCGCATCATCGGGTTGAGGCTTTCTTTGAGATTGCGCAAAAATTGGGTATGAACTATTATTGTTTTCATGATGTCGACGTGGCGCCAGAAGGCAAGTCGATGGCGGAGTTTCATGCGAATTTGGACGAGATCACGGATCATTTGCTTGAAAAACAGAAAGAGACGGGGATTAAGCTTCTTTGGAACACAGCGAACATGTTTTCAAATCCACGTTATATGAACGGCGTATCGACGTCAAACCGCGCAGAAGTGGTGGCTTATGGCGCGGCGCAAGTCAAAAAAGGGATTGAGATTTCTAAGAAATTGGGCGGACAAAACTATGTTTTCTGGGGCGGCCGCGAGGGTTATGAATCACTTTTGAATACTGACATGGGCTTGGAAATGGATCACATGGCAAAATTCTTCCATTTGGCGGTGGATTATGCAAAATCAATCAATCATTTGCCTGTCTTTTTGATTGAGCCAAAGCCAAAGGAACCGATGACACATCAATACGATTTCGATGCGGCGACGGCCATGGCTTTCTTGCAAAAATACGGGCTGACGGATTATTTCAAGCTGAATTTGGAGACGAATCACGCCTGGCTTGCGACGCACACCTTTGAGCATGAGCTCAATACGGCGCGGACATTTGGCGCGCTGGGCTCGATTGATGCGAATCAAGGCAATTATTTGCTGGGTTGGGACACGGACGAATTTCCAACGCTCGTGATTGATATTACACTTGCGATGCACCAAATTCTCCTGAATGGCGGTCTTGGAAATGGCGGGATTAACTTTGATGCGAAAGTCCGTCGGACGTCGTTTAA
>JAIRUS010000055.1 GCA_031254295.1 Streptococcaceae bacterium
CAACAATCCCTGCGACAGCCTATACATTCAATCCAGGAGATTCAGGCCGTATCACAGATGTTGGGCAAACACTTTCAGGCTTGAAACTTGACATGCTTTACACGGTGGTGTCAAATGACACTTCCGCTTGGCAAGCAGGGATTCCAGATCTTGATCCAAATACACCACAGGGCTTGGCCTTTACAGGCGAACAGAATATAGTTGGTGCAGATGGAAATTCTATCGTAGCATTATATTATGGCACAAATCAGCTAGATGTTCTCTATCAGATTGTCGTATCAGGCACAGTAGAAGAAGTGCCAGTTTTGGCGTCATTTATCACAACGGATATTGATAATGGACAAGGTGTCACAACTAACCTGAATAACATTCTGACAATTACGCCAAATACAACCAACCTTCAAGATTCAGGAACAATCAAATACGACACAACCAACCAGAATTTAAATGGTGCGTCAAGTTTGCCATATGGTGGCTATCTCGGTGTAGGTTTTGAATCACACTTTGATTATCATTTTTACAGTCCAGCCCCTGCAATGTCAGGTACAGCCTTACCTTTTTCAGAGGGTGTACGCTATGACCTTTTTGGTAGCTCACTTCAAGCGCATCTCATCACGCAAACACGTGTACATGGGCATATTTACTACTATGACAACCGCGACACACAGTTTCACACACCAGATGACTTTATCTGGTGGGATAATGTTCCAGTAAATATTCCCCACCCACATTTTGATGACTATGACTACACGCACGAGGAACATCGTGGAGATGCGCAGCATCCAGAGCTTGACTATCACTACAACTGGATGCGAAAAGTGACACTAAACTACTACGGAGAAGATGGGACCTATCTTGGCTCAGATACGATACGTGGTGTTTATGGTCGGCCTTACAGCATCAGCGCGCCTTCAGAAATTGGGTACTACGAGCTTGAAAGTGCCAGTAATTACTCAGGAACTTATGGCCCAGACAATCAAGTCATTAATGTCATCTATCGCTATGTGCCACCGATTACCTATTACTATACGAGTAATCCATCTGCAGGAGTTTTCTATGCGAATGGATATGAGTATGTGCCAGTTTATGTGACGCCAAGCTATCAGGATTATTCTGGTGGTGGAAATGGAGATTCAGGCTCAACGGATAATGCTATGTATCGGAGTAACTTTAATCCAGATGACCATACGTGGACACCTAATCCTATGGGAGGAGGTAATAACTTTTATATTCAGGATCCCTCTTTATCAGATGATATATTGGGCTCGGGTATTAATTCCTTATTCTCACAAATTGGAAATTTTGGGGGAAGTGCAGGATCTGATATGGCTGGATATTGGGGAATAGGCTTTGATACCGCAGATCAAATTGCGACAGGAGGGCTTAATGATCCTGCTCAAATGGTTTCAAAGCTCGCATTAAATGCAGGAATAACATGGACAAGTTCGGCAATAGGTGCTGCAGTTGGCGGTCCCGCTGGTTTTTTACTTGGTCTTGCAATAGGAGCCGTTGTTACAGGTACTATGGATTATTTGGTTGATAATGACAGAAAGAAAAAACGGACTTCGAAACCATACATATATCCTGACGATGGAAATCCAAATACTTATAATCCCTATGATGATTTCTAGAAGAGAAAGGGTTTTATAAAATGAAGTTAGATAAAATAATTTTTACCGACAACAAAGTAGATTTTTATATTGACGGAGAAGGTAAAGTTTTTGCTAGAACCCATACTGCTTTTGCTAGTGATAATGGAAACCGAAATTTTTTAATGAATTTTTTATTCATTTCTCCTCTCGTAGGATTTGAAACTCTAATGTTTAAAAAATTTTCAATACTTTTTATTCTGCTTATTATTTTTATTGCGTTTATATTAGGGATAGTCTGCTCGTATTTCATAGAGAAGTATACTTTAAAAAAACAGATCTTTAATAAAAACTTTATTCAAATACGAGACGAGTTAAACCTTCGTAAGGGATTTGAAATTATACGATTTAGAAGCCATGCTTGTTCTACAATCTTTTATTTTGCAATAATAGGTGCAATTTCCTTTTTAGGTATAGCCTTAAACGCTCAAGATCAACAGACAAAATCTACATTTCTATTTGTCTCAGCATTATGTATCTTTATAATTTCATTTTTACTATATAGATTTATTAAACTAAAGCAAGCATATAAAATTTACAAAAAAATTCAAGGAATAGATTAATGAAAAAGAATAATGATAATGGACAAATAACTCTACTAAAAAGGGCTTATAAATATAATTCTACAGTTGCTTTACTGATTTTGATAAATACAGTTCTCGCAATTCTATTAATGACGAGCGTGATTCCGCACAACTCAATTTCAACAGGCATTAGTCTTGCCGTACCTATTTTTGCAATACTGGCTCATATAAATACAAGAAAACTAAAATTAAAAAATGTTGGCCCTATATTAATTTATGTCGCAAACTTGTTGGGCTTACCATTGATTTTCTGGGTTATAGTGAAGCCAGGTATAATCATGACTTTAGCTTTCAAAGAAATTAAAGCTTTATTCATAATCGCTACCTTTTTACTTCAAATCATCGCGGCTATTTTCTGTTATCGACAAGCAAAGAAAATAAAGAAACAAATATTTGAAGAAGATGAGAAAGAATTTTCTAGCAAAGATGCCACTAAATAAATCTAGCTTAACATTATTAGGAATACAAAGAGAAAAGCACTGAAATTCAGTGCTTTTCTCTTTCCCTTTTAACAAGTGTAAACTTACTGTAAAGCAACTTTACACGTTAAATCTAAACTCCATAATATCGCCATCTTGGCCGATATATTCTTTGCCTTCTTCACGTAAACGGCCCGCTTCTCGGACGGCTTTTTCAGAACCGTATTTTATCAAGTCGTCAAATGATATTGTCGCTGCACGGATAAAACCACGCTCGAAGTCTGAGTGAATCACACCTGCCATTTGTGGGGCTTTCATACCACGTTTGAAAGTCCAAGCACGACATTCTTTTTCCCCTGCTGTCAAAAATGTTGCAAGCCCAAGCAAATGATAAGCTGCCTGCGTCAATTTATCTACGCCAGATTCTTCAAGACCAAGTGATTCAAGAAATTCCTTTTTATCAGCCTCATCTAAGTCAGCAATTTCCTCTTCGATTTTAGCTGAAATCACAACAACTTCTGAATTTTCACTCACTGCAAAGTCACGAATTTGTTTTACATAGTCAATGTCATCTGGACTCCCAACTTCGTCCTCAGAAACATTTGCCACATAAAGAATCGGCTTACTTGACAGTAAGAACAAACCTTTGACAACTTTTTGCTCTTCTTCATTAAAGTCAATAATTCGTGCTGATTTTCCATCTTCAAGGACTGGTTTAATCTTTTGTAAAACATTGAATTCTGCCACAGCATCTTTGTCTGTTTTCGTCTTGGCAATCTTAGCCACGCGCTCATAGCGCTTATTTACAGATTCAAGATCTGCCAGAATCAGCTCCAGATTAATTGTCTCGATGTCTGAAATCGGATCAACAAAAGCTCCCTCATGGCCTTGCTCACGCATGACATTTTCATCATCAAACGCGCGGACAACATGAATAATCGCATCAACCTCGCGAATATTAGCTAAAAATTTATTACCCAGTCCTTCGCCTTTAGAGGCACCTTTAACAATCCCAGCAATATCTGTAAATTCAAAAGTCGTATGTACGACTTTTTTTGGCTGATACATTTCTGCTAGCTTATCAAGACGTGCATCTGGCACTTCAACCACACCGACATTTGGGTCAATCGTTGCAAATGGATAATTTGCTGCCTCTGCTCCTGCGCGCGTGATTGCGTTAAATAAGGTTGACTTGCCAACGTTTGGCAAGCCGACGATTCCTGCTGTTAAAGCCATGCTTCTAAACTCCGATCAAAAATAAGTTGCTTATATTTTAACAAATTTCAAGACTTTTTGCTCCTGTATGATAAAATAAGGCCATCATGGAAGAAATCCAAAATCTAAAACTTACGGATATCACACGAAATCCCTATCAGCCGCGTATTCATTTTAACGAAGAAAAACTCACAGAGCTAGCAAACTCTATCAAAATGAATGGGGTTCTGCAGCCTATCATTGTCCGCAAATCAAAGGTTATCGGCTTTGAACTTTTAGCTGGTGAGCGACGTTTCCTCGCTTCTAAAAAGGCTGGACGAACAGAGATTCCAGCTATTGTACGCGAATATAATGATCAACAAATGCAAGTTTTAGCACTTCTTGAGAATCTTCAACGGGAAAATCTCAATCCAATCGAAGAAGCCAAATCTTTAGCTAATCTGACAGAAAAATCAGGCCTAAAGCATGAAGAAATTGCACAAATTATCGGAAAATCACGCGCCTTTGTTTCAAATACGATACGACTATTACAACTTCCAAGCGAGCTGAGTTTCCTCGTAGAGTCTGGAGAGCTCTCCGCAGGACACGCCCGTGCGCTTTTGGCTGAACCAGATACGATTAAGCAGTTAGAGTTAGCACGACTTGTTCGCAAAAAGCATTTATCAGTCCGTGAACTTGAACAACTCATCTATCACGAAGAAAGTTCTCCCAAGACCAATAAAAAAAATATTTTCATTGAAGAAATCGAAGAAAAACTCAAAAGAAACCTTGGAAATACAGTAAAAATTAGCGAAAATAAACTCCATCAAGGAAGTTTAAATATTAAATTTGACAACTTAGAAGAACTAGAGAAACTTATCTCAAAACTCGAGCAGTAGTTTTTCACAAAAATTATCACAGCTAACTTTTTTCACTTTTTACTTTTACACAGTTTTTTTACACAATTATGTTAACTTAAACAGATATGTGGAAAGTCTGTAAAAGCAATGAATTTCATAATTAAAACTAAAAGTTTCTGTTATTAAGTCATATTACTTCACATTTTCCACAATTTTTTTCCACTTGTTAATTATGCTGTTTATTTTTTAATTTTTATTTCACTTAATCTGTTGAAAATCATTTGTAAAAGTGTTATTCTTTAAGGACATTAAACAATGTCAAGCATGTAAAAAATCTAAAATAAATATTTTAGCAAACAGTAGAAAGGGTTGAGCAATCAATTGTGTTCAATCGGAGGATAGATGCCACTAAAAGATTCTGACAAACGTTTTTGGACGCGTGTAAATGAACTTGCAAAAGAAAATTTACCTAAGGCGACTTATGATTATTTCATTGCCCCAGCCAAGCTAATTTCCGTCATTGGCAATGAGGCAAAAATCCTGATTAGCAGTGATATGCATAAGGATTTCTTAAAACGACAAAGCGACCTTTTCAACACCGCAAGTCTGGAAATCTACGGTGACCTTTTAAAAATGAAAGTTCTTTCATCTGCTGATATGACAGATGCCGAAAGAAAAGAGATGAATAAGTCACTCGAAAGTCTAGCTGAATCCTCTGATACAGTTATTGAACCTGTCCTAAAGCCTGTAAAGTCAAACCTTCTAAAAAAATATACTTTTGATAACTTTGTAGCAGGCGATCAAAATCGTATGACATTAGCCGCAACCCAAACTATCACAGACTCTCCTGGTGATTTATATAATCCTCTCTTTATCTTTGGAAGTTCTGGGCTGGGGAAAACTCACTTACTCCATGCAATCGGCAATGAATTTCTGAAAAAACATCCAAGATCACGCGTTATCTATGTAAGCTCTGAGGGCTTTGTAACAGACTATGTCAATGCCAGTCGTAAGAAGCAAATGGATAGCTTTGTAGAAAAGTATCGTAATCTTGACTTGCTTCTACTAGATGATGTGCAGTTCTTCTCCGATAAAGAGGGAACTAAAAATGAATTTTTCCAAACCTTCAATGCTTTACATGAAAAAGGGGCACAAATTGTCTTGACTTCAGACCGTCCTCCATCTGAGCTAAATAACTTGGAAGAACGTCTCGTTAGCCGTTTCTCTTGGGGACTTACTACTAATATCACGATTCCTGATTTTGAAACGCGTATGGCAATTCTGATGAACAAGGCTGAAAAAACAGGTTTGAAATTTCCTGACGAGACAATTTCTTATATTGCGGGACAAATTAATTCCAACGTTCGAGAACTCGAAGGGGCGCTAAATCAAGTTGAATTTCTAGCTAAGATGGAAAAAAACTCAACTGTAGAAATCTCCACAGCTGAAAAAGCTATCGAAAATCTTCGCTCATCAAACTCACATACACGCAAATCAAATCTTAATATAACGAAAATAAAAGATGAAGTCGCAAAATATTACCATCTCCCTGTGGCTGACCTCTCTGGACCTAAGCGTGTTAAAGAAATTGCCTATGCTCGTCAAGTCGCAATGTTTCTAATTCGTGATTTGCTTGGGACTTCTCTTCCAGCTATTGGTCAAGAGTTCGGCAAGCGAGATCATACAACTGTTATGTATGCAGTGCGCGTGATTACAGATAAGCTTAAAAGCGACAATGAAACTCAAAGAGATATAGATAATCTGAAACGAAAGTTAGAGGCTTAAACTAAAGCTTGACTTAGAGTTTAAAATTAACAATATCTGTTTCCACAATCTTTTTAAGCTTCATTTCAGACTTTTCCACAATTTATTCTTTCCGAAATCTCTTATTAAACAAAGCTTAAAGTCACTTTTTAACTTTTTAACAGGGCTTATTACTACTGTTACTATTTATATTACTATATTAATATATAAAAAAGCAGCTCCACCAAAATGAAAGGTCAAATATGATTCAATTCACTATTAACAAAAACGCGTTTCTTTCAGCTATGCGTATTGCCAAACAAGCCATCGGTTCTAAGATTGCAATTCCAGTTCTTTCTAAAATGAAAATAGAAGTCTCACAGGAGGGTATTCGTTTTACTGCCTCAAACGGACAAATTTCAATCGAAAAACTTTTGCCTGCAGACGATAAAGATGCTGGCATGTTGATTGAATCAGAAGGATCCATACTATTAGAGGCAAATTTCTTTGATTCAGTTATCGCTCAACTTCCTGAAATCACATTTACCTTTGAAGAAGTAGAAAATTATCAAGTTCAACTTACTTCAGGTAAGTCAGAGATTATGCTGAAAGGCCAACAAGCTGAGCTTTATCCACAAATTCAACAGATTACAACGAAATCATTTGCCAAAATTGCAGTTGGAGAACTGAAAGAACTTTTCAATGAAACAGCTTTTGCTGTATCTGTTCAAGAATCACGTCCTATCTTGACAGGTGTCAACTTGCAATTGATTGATCATCAAAATCTTCAAGCAGTTGCAACAGATTCTCATCGTCTGAGCCAACGTCGCATCAAGCTAGAGTCATTCGGTGAAGATTTCCAAGTTGTTGTGCCAAATCGTGCAATCAATAGCTTTAAATCCGTTTTTTCAAACGATGAGGACACCTTATCTGTTTTCTTGAATGCCACTCAAATCTTATTCAAGAATTCTACAATTAACTTTTATTCACGTTTAGTCGAGGGAAATTATCCTGATACAGATCGTTTGATTCCAGATCCAGGACTTTACAGCTTGACTTTGACACTTGATGTAGCCGATACACTTCATGCCATGAACCGTGCAAAATTGCTGACTGCAGGACTTCAAGGAAGTACAGTTAAGCTATCTGTTGTTGAAGAAAAACTGATGCTGACAGTAAACACTCCTGAGGTTGGTAGCTCGTTTGAAGAGTTGACAATGCTTGAAAAAGTCGGTCAAGACATCGAAATCAGCTTTAATCCACAGTTCTTGATTGATGCACTTCGTGTTCTGAAAGAAGCCCAAGTCAAAATCTCATTTATTTCAAATGTTCGTCCCTTTACACTTGTTCCAAAAGAAGAGAGTGAAAACTTCATTCAACTTATCACACCTGTACGTACAAACTAAAACAATAAGGACAAAGTCTATAAGGCTTTGTCCTTATTGTTTTAACGAGACTGTAAATTTAACTTTGGTGTAAGAAGTTCTTGACAAATAGTTCACAAAGTTGTAAGATGATGAAAGTAATTGAAAAACAAGATTATGGGAATTGTGAAGTATTTATGAACTCAAGGAAAATATTATTTAGGCAATGTATTTTATGACTAGGACTCGTTATTTTTATGTTGTCATTTACGCAAGCTGTTTCTGCATCGTCAACTCTTCCAGCAAAGCAACTGACGGCAACGAAACCTGCGACAATTTCTCCACTTACCTATGCCAC
>JAIRUS010000010.1 GCA_031254295.1 Streptococcaceae bacterium
TCCTGTCTTTACTTACAATCCATTACTTATCAAGGAATTTGTCAAATCTCAAACGCTGAGAAAGACCAAAACCGATAAGAAGGATGCACTCACGATGGCGCGTAAACTGCGTTCTGACACTGCTTCTGAGCGTTATCGCGCGAACGAGACCATGGACGAACTCAAGGAATTAACACGCTACCAATCACGCCTCATCCATGACCGCTCGAAAGCTAAGACACTCTACGTGAGACTACTTGACTTGATGTTTCCTGAACTGGCTCAAATAGTGGGCAATGTCCATAACGCTTATGTTTATGAACTTCTAACACGCTATCCGACAGCTCAGAAGATTGGACGGGCTCGCTTTGACTCGCTGCTTAAAATCAATCGGCTGACAGCTAAGAAAGCCAGTGAAATTCAAGAAGCCGCACGCCTCACGATTGGAACGTCATCAGCTGCTCTTGAGCTTGAGCTGACACAACTCATTTCAACCATTCGTCACCTTACTAGCCAAATTGATGAAATTCAAGAACAAATCAGCCAGCGTCTTACTTTGATTGAGTCTCCAATCCTTTCAATTCCTGGCATTGGCTTGCGCCTTGGCGCTATCATTCTGGCGGAGATTCGGGAGATTCAAAACTTCAATAATCCAGCTCAACTCTTGGCATTTGCGGGCTTAGAGCCGGCCATTTATCAGTCTGGACAAATGGACTATCGAGGCCACATGGTCAAGCATGGCCCTCCTATCTTCGTTATGCACTCATTCAAGCGGCTAAACTTGCAGGAATATATTCTCCTCATTTTAGAACCTATTTGGCACTCAAACGAAGTCAAGGGAAACACTACAATGTCGCTGTGACTCATGTGACCAAGAAGCTGGTGCGCGTCATTTACACCTTGCTAAAGACCAATCAAACTTTTGACGAAGCCAAACTAACATAATTTTATCAAGTAACTATTTTTCAAAACCTTGCATTATGCAAGCCTTTTTTGCGTCCTCAAATTTTTAGCAATTTATTGCTAAAAGTGATAGAATAATCT
The DNA here is from genome assembly GCA_031254295.1 of Streptococcaceae bacterium. Classification (GTDB taxonomy): domain Bacteria; phylum Bacillota; class Bacilli; order Lactobacillales; family Streptococcaceae; genus Lactovum. The sequence continues at coordinate 1,024 of JAIRUS010000010.1, forward strand.
TGCATCCTCCAGACGATTGTCAACTTGGAAAACAAGTTTATCGCAGTGAGGGTGTTTTTTTGTTTTCTTGGAAAATACTTTTTACTTGACTTTTTATATAGTTTGTCTGTTTTATAATCTTGAGAGCGTATAAAATTAGTAAATTCTTTAAACGATAACTTTGCTTGCAAAAAATAAGCGGTATCAAAATTTCCTGCTTCAATATTCAGTTTTAAATTATTTAATATAGTCATTTTTCTCCCATCATATCACACTGCCCATGATCAACCCACGCATCGCCTATGATGTTATCCTAGACTCCTAGAGTCGCTTTGATACAATTCGTTATAAGTAATAGTTTCCTCTTCATTTTCACCATCAACTAAAAATCTATAAGCAATAGCATTACTGCTTGTAGTGGAATAATATTTTAATTTTTCTAATATGTTCATTATCCGGAGTCTGCTGTTTTCCTAAAATAGAGTGATTTATAGAAACAATCCCAACAAGTTTACACATCAGTATTTGCTTATCCTCTAATCGTGTTTTCCAGCAGCTAGTTGCTACAGCATTCTCTTGTTTTTTTCTAACACAGATTTCTTCTTTAAGGTTTTCATATATAAAAAATTTTGGGAACTGTATATAACTTTACACAAAGCGAATTTGTAGTTAGTCAGATTTTTTATGGTTAAAAATAAGATTGAGAAGAATTGCGGAAAGAGTGCTCATCACGATCCCGTTAGAAATAAAAGGTTGAATAAATTGCGGAAGGCTGCTAAAAAGATGACTCGAATCAAAACCAACACCCATTGCGACGGAAACTGCGACAATAAACAAATTTTGATTCCCATCAAAATTTACCTTGCCAAGCATCCGAATTCCTTGGGTTGCAACCATGCCAAACATAATCAGCATGGCAGCACCAAGAACAGGATTTGGAATAAGTTGAGCCATGGCTGCAAATTTAGGAATCAAGCCAAGTACAAGAAGAAAGCCAGCTGTAAAATAAAGGGGCTTACGTGTTTTAATGCCTGAAAGTTGCACTAGGCCCACATTTTGTGAAAAGCCAGTATAGGGAAAAGTATTGAAAATTCCGCCAAGCAGAACGGCAAAACCTTCGGCGCGATAACCATTGCGCAGTCGTTTTTCGCTTAGTTTTTCACCCGTGATATCTGCAAGAGCCAAATAAACGCCTGTGGATTCAACAATGGAAACTGTTGCAATAATGATCATCATTAAGCAATCAATCGGATAAAAGATCGGCGCTGCAAAATAGAAAGGCTGAGGAAGATGAACCCAAGGTGCTTGAACAATTGCCGAAGTAGAAATCAAGCCCATACTTGCGGCGAGTAAACTTCCAGCAATTAAACCAATCAAAATTGAAATTGAACGAATAAAGCCTTTTGCAAAAATATTAACAAGAAGAATGACAATAATCGTAAATATAGCTAGGATTAAACTGTTGCTGCTTGGTTTTGCGACATTATTTCCCATATTTCCAATCGCAACGGGGATTAAGCTCAATCCGATTGTCGTAATAACTGAGCCTGTTACAATCGGTGGAAAGAGTTTACGGATTTTTGCAAAAATGCCTGAAACTAGTAGAACGTAAATTCCTGAAACAATAAGCGCTCCAAACATTGCCCCTGCCCCATGCGTCTGACCAATAACAATCAAAGGGGCAACCGCTTGAAAAGCAACTCCAAGCACAATTGGCAAGCCAACACCAAATTGCTTACGCAGCTGCACCTGAAGAAATGTTGCTAATCCACACATAAAAATATCCGTAGAAATCAAGTAAGTCAGCTGACTTGCTGAATAATGAAGTGCACCTGCAATTAAAATCGGGACAAGAACTGATCCCGAATACATGGCAAGAAGATGTTGCAGTCCCAAAACTGCTGCTTGCGCATTGCTGTTTTCATTTTTTTGAAGCATTTGATTTTTCTTATATTTATATTAGCGGGTAGCTCCCGCCAGTATAAACCTTTCTTTTAGTTTGTTTTATACTTAGTTTGTAGCGCTGTGGATTAGTTTTCATTTTCAATCGCTCGACGATTTTAGGGAGACTCTAACCACAGCTCTTTGTTTCATTGGTAATGAGAATGATAACGCTATAGGATAGTCGTTGTGAGTTCACTCGCTTACGGATATCCTAGTATTTTCTCAAGACGTTTTATCTC
>JAIRUS010000103.1 GCA_031254295.1 Streptococcaceae bacterium
GCTGATGGCACTGTCAAAAAACGCAAATCGCGCACAAATCTCTGGGGCGCGAGATTGTTTGACGCGGGCGAAACAGCAGCGGATAGGCGGTTGAAACGAGGCGCGAGACGACGGATTGCGCGGCGTAAGGAGCGGTTGAACTATCTGCGTGGGATTTTTGCTGATGAAATGCACAAGATTGATGATAGTTTCTTTATTCGTCTGGAGGAAAGTTTTTATCAGATGGCTGACAAAAACTCCCAAAAAGTTACTGTTCGTGATAGAAATGGTCAGAAGCAGGAAATTTTACAAGCAAAAAATACTTTCAAATATCCACTTTTTAAGACGGAAGCTGAAGAAAAAGCATATTATAAAGATTTTCCGACAATCTATCATTTGAGAAAACATTTGATGGAAGAGGAAGAAGATGATTTGAGAAAAATCTATCTTGGTATTCATCATATTTTGAAATTTCGGGGACATTTTATCCAAGAAGGCATTGAAATTAAGGTAGATAACATTGATATTATTGGAAATATCAAGGCTTTTGTTGAGAACTATAATGCTTACATTTCTGAAAAATCCGAGATTGAAGAAACAGAGTTTCGCGAAAACCCAGAGAAGATTCAGATTTCAGACGATAAATTAAAGCTAATTGAAGAGGTCTTAAAAGATAACAAAATTTCGAATTCATATAAAGTTTATAAAATTATCTCTAAGAAAAACTCGGCAGCGATTTTGCCCTATTCTGTATCTTTAGAAGCAATTTTTAAAGCGGCAGTAGGAAATAAGGTTGATATTTCATCAATATTAAATCGTCCTGAATATACAAAGACAGCAGATGAGGTCTGGGACAAAGATGCCAACTTTAAATTTTCTAAAGAAACATTTGAAGATGAGCTGAGTTCACTTCCTTTTGAAAATGATGACGAGGCCTCTTTGATTTTAGATATTAAAGCCATCTACGAGGCTGTTTTGCTGTCAAGTATCTTAAACGGTAACAATTGCTTGTCTGATGCCATGGTTGAGAAATATGAAAATCATAAAAAAGATTTGCAGGTTTTAAAAGGCTTCATCAAACAGTATTTTGGCGATTCGATTTATCATGATTATTTTAAAGCCGAGATTGAAAATAATTATCAGCATTACGTCAAAGGATTTGGGAAAACAAAGCTAAGCCATGCTACACCGGATAACTTTTACAAATATTTAACTGAAAAGCTTCTATTTGTAAAAATTCAAGAATTCGACACGTCCTATAAAGTTCCAACAAGTGAAAAAGTAACAAAAACTCTTGAGTATTTGAAAGAAAACAAAGATAACTTTGAACTTGATTTTTATAATACTATTGTTGATATTCTACAAAAAATAGAGCTTGAAACTTATCTTGTGAAGCAGCGTATGTTTAAAAATGGAGCTATTCCTTATCAAGTGCACGAAAATGAGCTTAACAAAATTATTGAAAAGCAGAGCTTGAAATTCCCGTTTTTAGCAAAGAGTGAAATTCCAGAGTTAATGAAATTTAGGATTCCATATTATGTTGGCACTTTAGCGACTAAAAATCATGTTGGCTGGGAACGCAAAGAGGATAAGATGCTTCAAACAGGAAAGGCTTCAACAAATTCTTGGCTTGTTCGTAAATCCGATGAGAAATTAACGCCGTGGAATTTTGATGAAGTTATTGATAAAGATAAATCTGCTGAGAATTTCATTGTGAGAATGACAAGTGAATGCAGCTATTTGCTAGGTGAGAAAGCTTTGCCGAGTAACTCCCTGATTTATCAAAAATATAAATTATTAAATGAATTGACAAAGATTAAAATTGGCGAAGATGGAGTGGAAAAGTCCTATCAATTTCTAGATAGGGAAACCAAAGAAAAAGCACTTAAAAAACTTTTCTATCAGCGACGAAGTGTTTCAAAAAAAGATTTTAATAATTTCTTGCATGAAGAGTTAAATTATCCTGAAAATGTTCAAGTAGTACGGGGAATTGATGGGCGTGGCTTTTTAAATAATTTATCTACTCATATTGAATTTTCAAAAATTTTAGGTGAGCAATTTGTTTTAGAAAATGAAAGCTTTTTAGAAGAAATTATCAGAGCAAAAACGATTTTAGCAGATAAAGAATTGAGAAGCAAAAATATCAAAGAAATTAATCAGCAATATAATAATTTACTAAAGCCTGAACAGATTAAAGAACTTGCGAGAAAGTCTTTTACTGGTTGGGGAAATCTATCTGCTAAATTAATTACAAGTTTTAAATCAAAAGTTGATGGTGCGAGCAGTTATTCTGAGAATAAGACGATTCTTGAATTTTTACTTGATGATGAAGTCTATAACATGAAAACTCAACAGCCGCAGCTGGCAAATCGTAATTTTATGCAATTAATCAATGAGGATAGTTTAAGCTTCAAGAAGCAAATCAAAGAGCATAATAAAGCCTATTTTGAAGAAAATGGAACTGTTGATAGTGTTGAGGATAAGATAAATTCACTTGCAGGAAGTCCAGCATTGAAAAAAGGGATCAAGCAAACTTTTAAAGTTGTTGAAGAGCTTGTCACCTATCTTGGAAGAGATAATATCAAGAATATTGCAATGGAAGTGGCGAAAGAAGATAATGCTAAGGCAAATAATCATTCGCGCTATAAACAGCTTGAGGAGTTCAAGAAAAACTTTGATGATGATATTTTGAGACAATACAATGAGCTTGGAAAAGATGATAAAGAAGCGAATGCGAAATTGTCAAATGAAAGACTATTTCTCTATTTTATTCAGAATGGAAAATGTTTATATTCTGGCAAACCACTTGACAAATATCTTCCTTCCCTTTCTGCTTGCGAAATTGACCACATCATTCCACAATCTTATATTAAAGATGATAGCTTTTCCAACAAAGCACTTGTTATACGAGATGACAATCAAAGGAAGCTAGACGCTTATCCCTTTGCCGATGGAATTGATGAAGCTGTCAAGAAGTGGTGGAAGTCTCTATATCTCCAAAATAAAGATTTGAAAATGCCTCTTTTCACAAAGAAAAAATATGAGGCTTTAACTCGTACAGCACCTTTTTCAGAATTTGAAAAAGAAGGTTTTTTTAATCGTCAGTTGTTTGAAACTAGGCAGATAATGAAACACGTAAAAAATTTACTTGAAGAAGAA
>JAIRUS010000043.1 GCA_031254295.1 Streptococcaceae bacterium
AGAAATGCCTTCTCATTTGACATTTCCTTCTACTTTTAGATTTTATTGACTTTATCTAGACTTCTTTCGATTGCCTCATCTTCTTCAACCCATTTTGCTGGGCAGACTTGATCGGGATACTTGCGAATAAACTGCGCTGCTTTTACCTTATTAAGCAAATGTGACGCGTTTCGGCCAATGCCATCGGCTGTGATTTCTTCTGCTTGGATAACACCCTCTGGATCAATGATAAATGTACCACGTTGCGCCATTCCCTGCTCCTCATCAAGCACATCAAAAGCACGAGAAAGTTTCCAGCTTGGATCTGCTAACATTGGGTACTCAATAACTGAAATCTTTAGATTATCCAGATGCCAGGCACAGTGTGCAAATTCAGAATCCGTTGATGCACTGTATACTTCTACGCCTAGCTCTTTAAGTTTTGCATAGTTTTCCTGCAAATCTTCAAGCTCAGTTGGGCAGACAAATGAAAAATCAGCTGGATAAAACATCAAAATATTCCATTTACCTATAAAATCTTCATTTGTAATTGTCTTGAATTCATTGTCATGAAAAGCTCTAACATTAAACTCTTGGATTTTCTTTCCTACTAATGACATAATACCTCTTTTCTAGTCTCTTAATTATAACGTAAAATATCACAAACGATAATTTTGAGATATTTTACTAATGAGAAAGCTAGGAAGACCGCCATAGTGGCTTCCGCATGCCCCTTTCTGCTTTAGCAGGTTTAGGGGCAGGTGCTTTTTATAACGTAAAAACAATGAACAAAAGATGAGCAAAAAACGAGCTTTCGCCCGTTTCATATTTCCAAATAAATAAATTATCCTGAAATCAAATCGCGTTGGCGGTAGCCAACAAATCCCACAACTGTTAGCATTAGGGCAATCACTAAGATGATAATTGAACTTGTCCAATTGGGTGTATTTGGCAAAATAGTTGCAGAGGCAGTCTTCATCAAATTATTAAAGACGTTTAGATTCAACAGCCATTTTGGAAAATCTAAAAGTTTACCAATGATTCCGATAAAGAAAGCAAGTCCAATATAAACCCAGATAAACGAAGCCGCACGTGGCAGAAAAGCCATCAGCATACTAAGCAAGCTAAGAACAAAGAAGATGCCAACTACCCAGACCATGCCTGAGCTAAAAATTTTCCCAGCCGACAGTGAATTTGAATTGCCTTGCTGAGACAAATACAAGCCAAACACGCCTGCAAACTGTGCTAAAGCACCAAACAGCCAAGCAATCACTGTATAGTTTAGATAGACCTTGAAACGTGAGATTGGTAACGCATAAAGCTGTTCTTGACGATTTTTGCGTTCTTCAGAGACCATACGTGACAACGATGTAATCGCAAAACAAGTTGAAATCAATGCAATCACCAGATAGACTGTGCCTAAAAATTCCTGAGCCATTAAAGATGAATTGGCTGTACTCGTAATCGAGAGCATTTTTTGCATATAGTTATTACCTGCTCCCCCGCCAATTAGAGTGCCAATTTTACTAATCATTGAGCCATAGGTAATGCCAAGCACAAATAGTCCAACTATCCAAGCAATCGCAGCTGTACGTTGTTGGCGGAGTGTTAAACCTGTAAAGTTTCTCAGCCAAACGCCAGCATGTGCCTTACCACGCGCCTCTGGTAGATAACCTGCCGCCACATCACGCTTGATTTCTAGTAGATAACTGACAAGCAGGAGCAAAGCAGAGACAATCAAAGTCAAAAGAATTGGTAGCCAATCATTTTTCACATAGACATCTGTTAAATAGCTCCAAGACAATGGATTAAGCCAACTCAGTTTAAGATTGCTAATATCCGTTCCCATCCGAAGAATATAGAGAACAAAGAACAGACCAATTGAAGCGCCTTTGGCAGATCCTGCTTCTGGGAGGATTTGAGCAAAGACTAGAGCAAACATTCCCCACATAAAGCTTTGAGCGGTGATTGAGGCTGCAAACAGAAGATTATTACTAAATACACCCATACCTGCAGCCCCTTGGGCTTGGATTGATCCAGCTAGTACGAGCGTTAAGATAACTTGAAGTACAAATACTTCAATCACGACGGCCGTTGTATTGGCTAGCTTGCCGATTTGAAAACTCCGGAGAAGCTCGGCAATGCCCTCGTCCTCATCTTTTCGTGTCCGATTGATGACATAGACAATCGTGACAATCGCAAAGACCATAACGGTTACAAGTGGCATCAGGCCGCCAAACGCGGCCGCGCCTGTAAACTTACTAGGGGCTGCTACTGCCGTTGGGCCAAATAAAGAAACAAGGGCAGGACCGTTAAACAGCGTGTACATCGAAGCTTGATTTTCGGGTGTAATGGCCACCTCAAGTTTACCTACACCAGATGCAGCATAAGCAAGTAGTGCCAGTAGCCAGAATATATATTTCAGCCAATCACGCTTGAAGAGACTGCGCATCATCATGACTGTATTATTAAATGGTTTCATTTTTTAAATCACTCCTTTCTCTCTTTCTTAACCTCGCCCATTTTTATAATGGTGCATGAAGAGTTCTTCAAGAGTTTGAGGATTCGAGTCAAGCTTTATGACTGTAAAGGGTACAAGAGCTTTTAGAACCTCCTGAATCTTATCAGAATCAGCTTGGAAAATGGCTTTATTACCATCAATTTTTAGATCATGAACCATTGGCAAATCATCAAGGCCAACTAAAGGTTGTGCTGTTTCAACTTTAAATTCATAACGGGTCAAATGACGCATCTCTTCCAAAGTACCATACTCAACAATTTTACCTGAGGCAATAATTGCAATCTTGTCACAGAGACGCTCGACTTCTGAAAGAATATGGCTTGATAAAAGAATAGCTTTACCTTCTGCCTTGATACGCATAACTTCCTCTTGGAAAATGGCTTCCATCAAGGGATCAAGTCCTGAGGTTGGCTCATCAAAGATGTATAGTTCAGCAGTTGATGCTAACGCTGCAATCAAAGCGACTTTTTGGCGATTTCCTTTAGAATATGAGCGAGCTTTCTTCTTAGGGTCAAACTCAAATTTTTTAATCAACTCATCACGACGCTTCGCATCAAACGACCCGTGCATATGAAGAAACATGTCAATGATTTCACCACCTGTGAGATTAGGCCAAAGGTAGACATCACCAGGGACATAAGCAATATCTTTGTGAATCTCAATTGAATCAGTCCAGACATCTTTACCAAAGATTTTGGCAGAGCCACCACTTGACTTGATGATTCCAAGCAGAGCCCGAATCGTAGTCGATTTGCCTGCACCGTTTGGTCCGACATAACCAAGCACCTCTCCTTTTTCAATATCAAAAGAAATATCTTTCAATGCTTGGAATGAACCAAAATTTTTCTTCAAACTTTTTATTTCAACAACCTTAGTCATTGCGCTCTCCTTAAATTAGGCAATTGCCAAATAATTTCTATAAAAAATGAACTTTTCCATCTCTTATAGTTCACATTCTACTACTTCAATCTTAAATGTCAAGAAAAATGTACGAGAATACTAAATAAAGTTCAATTTGAACTAAAACACTTGACAAAGTTCATTAAGAGTATTAAGATTTAGTCATGAATCAAACTGAAAAAAAGAAGGCCGCTATTTTGGCAACGACCTTCAATTTCCTTTCCAATAAAGAGATTACCAATATTACGGTGGACGAGATTGCCGAGAAGGCCGAGGTCTCCAAAGTCACAATTTTCAAATATTACGGCTCGAAGAATCAACTCATGAATACAGTGATTATGCGCGCTTTCGAGCACATGGCCGAGGAGATTGAGAGCATCATTCAAAGTGAACTTGGTTTTGAAGCCACCTATGAGGCTATTACAAAGATGAAACTTGATCAACTTGAGCGCTATAGCGAGATGTTTAGCCAAAATCTTATGACACAGTATTCTCAGGACCCAGACTTCTTCAATGCCGACGCTGTGAATGCTCAGATGAAAGTCTATAACGAACTTTTTGAAAAAGGACAGGCAGAAGGTAAAATTGCGTCTGATTTGACAAAGGCTGACTTTCTCTTTATTATCAATATTTTTATCAGGGGCATGAAAGGTCTATCGGCCCAAGAACTGGTTAAGCATACTCGTCTTATCAATCGCTTCTTTATCAACGGATTTGCTTAGTTCATCATTTCTGGAATCAAAAACACAGCCAAGGCTGTGTTTTTGATTCTTAGTTAAAATTCTTAATTGTAGATAAGTCATAGAGAGTTGTGCTTTGACCTCCCATGCCAGAAGCGCTATTTTCAGTTCCATTGCTAGTTGAAGCGCCTGCTGTTGCATTCACATTTGAACTTGCTGAACCTGTTGGCGGAGTCATAGAAAAAGCAGATCCAGATCCTGTTGGCAGCGTCATACCTGATGTAGCTGAATTACTTAAAACGCTTGTGCTATTTGTGGATGATGAACTTCCAGACAGCGTCACCGTTTTAGCATTTGCTTCAATCCATTTGACGATTGCTGAGATTTGGCCTGTTGCGCCTGTAGATTCACTATTTGCACCGCCCATCTGTCCACCAGACAAGAAATATTTGACCTTGCCTTCTTTGACCAGTTCTTTGAACTTAGTCAAACTGATAGACGGGTCTGTTCCATTGAAACCACCCAGCGCCATGACTGACTTTCCTGAAGCGATGATGTATGGCGCAGCTGTTGATGAATTCGTTGTAGCAAAGAGATAAGTCGCCGAGCCTTGATGTGATTCAGTGTAGCTCAGTACGCTAGTGTTGGCTGAACCACCCATTCCGCCAGCGTTTGCTCCCATGCCATTACCACTCGTCTGAATCAGACTCGGACCAACGGTTGGAATTTCCGCAGATTCTTTGGAAATAGTTGGCGTTAAAGCCCACCAGCCAGTCAGAACTGACAGAATGACAACAGTTAAAACAGATTTAATCTTTATTCCTTTAGGTCCGCCGAAGCGTTCAGGTAAAAGCCACCAGATACCTACGATGAGGGCAAGGATTCCCAGAATCACAACGAGAACTGGATAATAACTATAGGCATAGTAAGCATGTAGAGCATAGGTTCCAACCAGAAGAACAAAGCCTGCGATGTTCGCCCAACTAAATCCTTTGTGTTCTTTGGCTTTCTTGTAGATACTGACAATTCCAATAGCTGTCAGGGCTGCAATTGGGGCGCCGATAACGTCTAGATAGTATGGGTGGAAGAAACTAGCAATTGAGAAGAAAGCCCCTACTGGAATCAACCAACCTGCCCAGAGCAAGGTTTCTTTTTGCTCATCTGTCAGTTTGTACCATTTCTGCTTACGTTTACGACTGGCAAAGAGTCCAACAATCATACCAACTATTGAGGCAGGCAAGAACCAAGAAGCCATTGGACCAAGCTCAGACTGAAAGAGACGGAGGAAACCAGCCCTACCAATATTAAAGGCACCACCTGCTCCTCCCGCATTTCCAGCTTGACCGCTAGGACCACCATTTTTACTGCCAGTAGGAGGCGTCATCTGAGCTGAACCGAAGCCACCAGGAGCAATATTGGTCGTCTGACTATTAGTGTTGAGATCCGCTACTGCATTGTTCAAAGCCTGTTTTTCTTGCCTACTTCCTGAGCTTCCGAGACCTGGAAAGGCACCACCTGTTCCAGTTGATTGACCAAGTAGACGCTCTGCACCATTATAGCCAAAGGCGAGGGAGATTT
>JAIRUS010000095.1 GCA_031254295.1 Streptococcaceae bacterium
GACTGGCCGTTATCATACAGCTCAACCAGCGTTTCTTTAAAATCTTTGTCGTATTTCTTTACCATTTTTTCCTCGGGTAAATTATACACTATTGACTCTTAGTTTCTAGGATAACATCAATAATCTGCAAATTTATCTTCGCCAGTTTCTTTGTCTGTATATATAGCCCCACGTCCCACAATAATTAATTTTTGCATACCTTCCTCTAGCAATACTATACTTCCTAGTGGTAGTAATTCATTCGTTTTCTCAATCATTTTTTATCTCTACTTTCTGTTTTGAATCATTTAATATTTCTTGATGAATTTTTTCGTAATTTATTATTTGCTTGCTAGATAAATCTTTAATTTCTGTTTTATCTTCTTTATTTGTTCCTTTTATGTGTTTCTCAAAATATTTTTTACCATACCATTCATGCTGTTTTTTCCCCTCCCATTTTCTGTATTCCTCAGTATATTTACGTCTGTAATACCCTTGAAGTTGAAATGGAAATTCAACACATATTTCTATCGCAATCACTATCAAATTAAAAATAAAACAAGATACAACCACAGTCATTGCCCCATTTACACTTACTTTCAGAGATAGAATGTTTGGAAAAATTATTTTTAAAACTATATATGTTAGGACTATCATCCCTCCACTTTCCAAAATATATTTGATAACTTTATTTTGTACCCTTTTCTCAGACGTGTTAATCCTTGATAAAGAAAATAATATTTTTTCTATTGAACGAATTTGACTACGAATAAAAAGAAAAATAATTAATCCCAACAGCGCATACATAATCAATATTCCCCATACTGTTAAGTTCTTAAATAACATCGTCACAAACAGTAAATTCAACTCTAGTGTCATCCAAATCAACATATTATTTGAATTTATATGGGTCCAAAATAAATGATCTCTTTTATTTCGTTTAAAATATGTATAAATCCAAAAGGAAACAAACAAAACTAGGCCTATCCAAAATACCTCACTAGGCAAAAAATTTATATCTTCTTTTGAGATTGGGCTATCCCGATAGTGATGATATATCAAACTTTCAGAAAAACGATACATCCCATATAACAGAAAAATCAGCACCAAAGTAACTGCAAAAAGTAAAACTGGTTTTTCATTATGACTTGGTTGCTCTACATCATTGTTTTGCCATTTTAATAATGGATCATCTTCAAAATTTAAACTCTCCTCAAATGTTGCTGTCAAAATTTTAGGTTTTTTCATAACTACCACCCAAATCCTATTTTAGGCATTTGCGGAAGTTTTGGAATAAATTTAGAAACTTCTTTGGATAAATCAGCCCCTTCATTCCATGTACCAATTGGATCTTTAAAGAAATCACTTGCCACATTCTTAATAGCATTCACATCTTGGTTCATACTATTTTTTGCATTATCATAAAGCTCATAAGCTCCTTTTTGAACATCATTATATAAATGAGGGTTTACCCACTGAACAGCCATATTGACCGTACCTAATGCTAATCCAAGTCCTCCTCCAATTATAGTTCTAGGACCTGGGAAAATACTTCCAATAGTTGCACCAACTGCCATTCCCTCTAAAGGCCCTACACTTTTTACTGTACCAATAGTTCCTCCTATAACTCCTTTGCCAACACTTTTCTCTTTCAACCCCTCCGTGATACCCGTGGAAATACCTGTAAGGGCAAGACTTGCAAAAGTTATAACAGTTCCCGCTTTTCCTGCAAATTCTATAATTTTTGCTCCCTTGCCTAACAAGTTCAAACTCTTCGAACCTTTTAATAGTTCTTCTAATCCGAGTCCTTTCAATGTTGCTTGGACTGGAGACGTAATTTTCCCAAAGAATTTAATCCCTTCATCTAATAATTTTCCAGCTTTTGTACTTCCAATTCTCTCCAGAGTTCCCATAAAATCTAAAAATTTATCTGCTATTTTGGGGAACTTTTGAGATATCAAGCTCAGAGTAGCCCAAAGTGTGTCAGATTTATAAAGTTCTTCAAATGCTTTAGCTGGATTTGCAGCCATTAGCATTTTGAGGCGCTCATACCAATCTTTTTGCGCCTGAGTTAGTCCCAAATTATTAAGAGCTGCCCCCTCTAATCCCACCAAAGATTGCAGCGCTTGATACTCATAATCTCGTTCCGCTTTCACACTCGTGAACCAAGACTTATCCACCCCAACAGGAAACTGATAAGTCCCATTGCTACTGACAACAGTATCACTAAGCACACTTACACTCTGTATAACAATCTTAAAATTATTCAACTCATCATTGAATAATCCATTCACCGCAGAGTTAAACGTATGTAACTTCCTTAATTTCTCCTCAATCTTATCTATATCGCTTTGGAGACTTTCTGAAAATTGCTCATTTTGCCCTGCATAATAACCCAAGACTATCGCAAGTTCTGCTTGTGCCAGCGTATTAGCTAAGTCTTCTGCTCCTCGTAGAGTAGCGGCTGTCGCATCTGCTCCGGCTTTAAGCGTTTGATAGGAGAACTTTTGAAGGTTGAGTTGGTCTTCATCAAGCAGACCCTCTCCACTCACTTCCCCGTCCGCTGACTCATAGCGTGATAAAGTGTTGCTCATATCATCAAAGGCATTATCCGCACGTTCTATCGTTGGAATCACAAGCGCTGAAAACAAGTCCTTTCCTGCATTAAAAGCTGGACCATCTAGTGCACGACCTGCTCCGATAGAACTTGTAATATCTTGACTCGCATTTTTCAACTCCTGAACGACAGATTTTCCTGAATTGATATTGGCTTTCATACCGTTTATCAACGCTTGAGAATCTGAGGCTGAATAAATTAATCCCATGTCAGTCCATCCCTTTCTTTTTGAAGGTGTTCTCGTTTAGCTTCTATATCTTGCGAAGATTTACGATAAATTTTCCCTAGTTCTTCTTGTTGATCAGAAATCATCTTCTTGAAGTATTGAGCTTTTCCCTTAATTTCTTCAAGATCCCATTGGGCTGAAAAACTTCCTCGTCTCACCAAATCATCATTAATAGCCAATAATTTTTGAAACTCTTTATTGCCAAGATTTTCAAAATCATCGATTTGATTTTGAAGTTGGTGCTCTTGACCTTGCAAATCATCTAACTCTCGTTCTGTTTGACTAATCTTTTGATTATAATCATAGCGGGCCTCCGCATTTTTGTCTTTAACCATCAATGTCCTCCAAGATTAAAATTATTTTTTTGAGAGGCATCAAATTCTTTTTTAACCGTAGCCAATTGCTTAAATTTCCCTGCTTGAGTCTTCACACAACTTACAAGTTTATCCAGATCATCCAAAACTTGATTCGCCACATCTTTGCCAGCTTTCATCCCAGAAATATTGCTCTGACTAAAATTGACCGTCGTTTTACTTGCGCTACTCACTCCTGACACTCCCGCAGTAGCAGTATCTGCCGCTTCGATACTTGAACTAATTCTCGCCATTAGTTTTCTCCTTCTATTCTAAATTTGTAAAAGGGATCCTCTTCCAATTTTTTTGCTTCTTCCTCAGAGGACTCTTTAGCTACTTCATTTACATTCCCACTAGTTGAGGTCACTGGAAGACTTAAATCAATCGTGAGATCAGGCTCTGGAATATCGTCTTCTTGTTTAGGTGGAGCTAATACTGATTGATTAACCTTTTCAGTAATATCTGTTAGGAAATCCACATCTGCCTCATTTTCAAATCCTTGATGAAGTATCTCTGACACTTCATCATCTGGAACAATAAGAAGTTCTGACTTCGGTTTGGCGCCTCCTGGGTGCTCTGCCAGCCGATACTTCGCAAATATTCTCTCTTCATCTTTTTGAAGTGCTCGTGCAACAATGATAAAAATCTTATCTTTTTGATTTTTTACCTTAATAAAAGTTCCAAGAGGTAAAAACCGAAAGCCTTTTTCCTCAGTCATTATCTGCCTCCTTTGGTATCACAATGTCAAAATATTCATCATCTATAACAGAGTGAATCACATTCCGCTCTGGTAAGACTTTTTTGACTTCCATCGGTAGATTTTCAATAAAGTGTTGTTGCCCAAGATTCCCTCCAAATAGGATCTGATAAATATTATCTTTCACTGCATTCGTCACAGCTCCATAAGTCTGCCCAACTCGGCTCATCATATCTGTCACGATAAGTTGGATATTATCCTTGTTTAAACTTAAAATTTCTGAAATTTCATCGGGTTTTAAATAAATCATCTCCACTAATAAGCCTAGGCCATTGATAATCACAAGCATTTCACGTGAGGTTTTGCCTGTTGCCAAGGCTAAAAGTGCTTCTTTTACACTATTTGTATTCTTTGATACGCCTACTTTGTCAAAATATAGAGCGGCATTGTCTGCTATGTATTCTAACGAATTTAGAAGGTCAATGACAATTAACTCCTTTTTATTTTCAACATTGATAATCTGATTAAAAATGAAGGGAAAAAGAAGCTTACTTTGTTTGACATTTTCCGCAAACATTCCTAAACTTCTTCCTTGAAATAAATCAAAACTTTCCAATTCAGATGTTCCTTTGTTGAGTCCTAAAGAAATAGTATTCATTCTCTTTTCTGAGACATAAGTTCTCAAAATATTTTCGTCCAACTCCTCGGGCACCATCGGAATGGCCTCAGGTCGTATTCCCTGCCATATTTGATTCCGATGCGAGATTTCTTTCTCTAAATTCTCTAACACCTCCGCATCGTTAGCTCCTCTTGATGGCAGGTAAACCTGTAGCGCAACGGGACTGTCTAGCTTGGTCTGTCCGCGCCCAATGATCTCTGCTTGTTCCAAGCGCTCACGTCCAAATAAGGTCGTCACCTCACTCTCATCATTCAAAAAGAGTGCAAGCTTTGTCTGGATATTGCTCATCATGTTCATCCGTATCGCATTGTAGCGACTGGCTGTAAGAATCAGATAAACACCCAAAGCGGCCCCATCTCGCAAAAGCTGAATCAACACCTCATCTATCTCATCACGTCGCTTACTTTGTCCTAAGGCATCATAATTATCAAGTAAGTTGACAAGAATCGGAAATTTTATGTCTGTCTTATGTTGGTACTGGCTCAGTGTCGCCACACCCTCATTTTTGAGTGCTTGCTTGCGCTCTGATAAAATCATACGCAGACGTCCCAACATCTTGGTCAGCTTCTCATCCTCCTCCAAGGTCACAATATCCGCCACATGAGGCAGGTTCTTCAAAGGCAATAAGCCATTAATCCCAAAGTCCAGCAGGTAGAACTGGATCTGCTCCGGTGTGTTCTGTCTGGCGAGGTTCATCACAAGCGTTTGTAAAGTCGTTGACTTCCCATAGCCTGGACTGGAGAAGATCGCCGTGTGACTTCTCGCTTCAAGGTCAAAGCGATACATTTCCTGCGCCTGTTGGCTTGGAATATCCATTAGACCCAATGGCACACTGAGATGCCGCTCCTGTGTTGCTTTTTCTGTCAGGTCTGGACTCACAATCCGAGCCTCCAGATTTGGGAGCCATGGCTTGGCTGGTTGGGTTAAGTTAGAGCGTTCAAAGACCTGCCCAATCTCTGTGATCACCGCTTCTAATTGTGTTGGAAGCTCACGCCTGTCCCGTCCCTGACTGACCGCTTCTCCTGGGTCATAAAAGGGCTCGGTCTGACCAAAGTCATTCAAAAGATAGAGCCGCTCATCTATGACTTCTTCTGATGTCGCGTCTGGATCATAAGGAACACCCGCATAACCACTCTGGAAGAGTTCATAGACTTCGTTCTGTCCGACTTTCAGATAACCGCGTCCAGGTTGGGTAATGTGCGCCGCATCTGCCGTTTTCAAGAGCTCACTTGAGTCTTGTTCACTGGCCATCTTCAAGGCAATCTTGCTCGTCGAGTTGGCTTCAATCTGATCATTCACCACACCCGATGGTTTTTGTGTCGCGAGAATCAAATGCACACCGAGTGAGCGCCCGATACGCGCAAC
>JAIRUS010000129.1 GCA_031254295.1 Streptococcaceae bacterium
CGTCAAATCTCCCCAGCCATTTTTTAGCCCCCCAACAACGAAAGCCAAGCCATAAAAAGCAATCAACTGACAGAAACTCAGAATGAAAAAAGTCAGATATTTAGAGATAAAGAAAGTCCCTCTTGAAATTCCACTTGTCAGCTGGTTCTTGATTGTCCGATGTGTAAGATCTGTCCCAATCAGAATCATCGTACTTGCCAAGAGGAAAAAAACCACCATACTTGACATAAGTGAGAAAGCCTGCATCGTATTCGCTGCCGTCCATGTCCTTACAAGCTTATCATCAATGCTGACAGCTTCTTGGCGCATGATACCAGCATTTCCAGCAGATTTTGCGAAAATTAGGAAGCTGAAGAACGTGACGAAGAGTATCTGACTAATCCAGAAGCCGCGGCTTCTTAACAACCTATAAAAATCAGCTCGGATCATATTAATCATGTGTTTCTCCTTTCTCTGGTGAAACTAACTCGATGAAATAATTCTCCAAATCCTGTTTTTGATAATGAATCTCATCAATCGGTATATTGGCTGCAACAAGGCTGGCATTAATTTCTGAAATCTGATGAGCTTGGCCAAAAATATTAATTTGCTCTTCTGAGACGACCTTGAAAGGAAAAGCGAGTTTTTCCTTCAAAAGCTGACTGACAAGGGCAATCTGCGAACTCTTCACCACGATATACTCCTCACTCAGACTATCAAACTCTTCCTTGGAAAGTTCCTTAACAAGCGCGCCTTCATGAATAAAGCCAAAGCGCGTCGCCACCTGATAAAGCTCTGATAGGATATGACTAGAAATGATAAGTGTCATATTGCGCTCTTTGTTGAGTTTCAGGATAAAATTTCTGAAATCGGCGATCGCAATCGGATCGAGCCCATTAATCGGCTCGTCCAAAATCAGAAAATCAGGCCGCGTCAGAATCGCAATCGCAATACCCAGCTTTTGCTTCATCCCCAGCGAAAATTGCTTGAATCTTTTGCGTTTGGTATCTTGTAAATCAACCAAAGCAAGCGTTTCGGTGATGGCTTGCTTTGCGTTCACAATGCCGCGCAACTTACAATAGTACATCAGATTTTGCCGCGCGCTCAGATTATCATACGCGACTGGTGTCTCAATCACGGCGCCTGTGCGCGATAGCGCGCGTGTCCATTCGCTCTGTGTTGTGGAGCCAAACAGCGCAATTTGTCCGTTCGTCGGTGCAATAAGGCGCGTGATGGTTTTGAGTAGCGTTGTCTTTCCAGCTCCATTTCGCCCAATCAATCCATAAATTTCACCCTTGTAAATGGTCAATGACAAATCTTTCAACGCAGCCTGATGTTTATAATTCTTTGATAAGCCACGAATTTCTACAACTTTTTCCATAACTCACTCCACCTTTCTAAAATCTATTCTAACAGGCACTTGTCAAATCTTTCTCAAGCAATTCTAAAATATTTCTAAAGAAAAAGCCACATTGCTGTGGCTTCCAATGATTTAAAGATTATAGACGTGCTTCAAGCTCTTTAGTAAGTTCTTCATAACCTGGTTTACCAAGTAACCCAAACATATTTGCCTTATAGCTTTCAACGCCTGGCTGATTAAATGGATTGATACCGTTCAGATATCCAGAAATACCAATCGCCAACTCAAAGAAATAAATTGCATAGCCAAGTGAGAATTCATCTTGCTCAGGTAGTGTCACAATCATGTTTGGCACATTACCGTCTGTATGCGCAAGCAATACACCGTCTGCAGCTTTCTTATTAACGAAGTCAACATCTTTTCCTTGGATATAAGCCAAACCATCAAGATCCGCATCAAGTGATGGAATGTTGATGTTTTTTCGTGGCTTATCTACACGAACAGCTGTCTCAAAGATGTTGCGGGCGCCGTCTTGGATTGATTGGCCGATTGAGTGCAAGTCTGTTGAGAAGTTTGCAGAGTTTGGATAAATTCCCTTTTGGTCTTTTCCTTCTGACTCACCAGCAAGTTGCTTCCACCACTCACCAAAATACTGAAGTGTTGGCTCGTAATTTACTAAAATTTCTGAGAATTTGCCTTTACGATAAAGGATATTACGCAATGCTGCATAAGCATAGGCATCATTTTTACGAACATCTGTTGATTGGCTATAATCTTTGCGAGCTTGATTTGCGCCTTCCATCAATTTTGTGATATCGTGGCCTGCAGCAGCAATTGGCAAAAGTCCAACGGCAGTTAGTACAGAGAAGCGTCCGCCAACTGAATCTGGAACTACGAAAGTTTCCCAACCATTTGCATCTGCACCAACTTTTACTGCGCCTTTGGCTTTGTCAGTAGTCGCATAGATACGCTTATTTGCAGCCTCACGGCCATATTTCTTAACTAGAAGCTCTTCAAATACACGGAAGGCAATCGCTGGCTCAGTTGTTGTCCCTGATTTAGAGATAACATTAACAGAAAAATCTTTATCTTCTACAAATTCGACAAGATCTGCCAGATAGCTTGATGAGATAGAATTTCCCGCATATAACACAAGCGGAGCTTTGCGTTCCTCGCGTGTTTGCAAGTTAGCAAAAGTTGAGTTCAAGAAATCATTAGCTGCACGTGCGCCCAGATATGAACCACCAATTCCCAAAACTACGAGCACTTCACTATCTGAAGCAATTTGCTTTGCAGCCGCTTGAATACGGGCAAATTCTTTTTTATCGTAGTCTTCTGGCAAGTCAATCCAACCGATAAAGTCGCTACCAGCTCCTTTTCCAGAACGCAATAGTGCATCTGCACCATCAATCTGCCATTGAATCTCGTCAAGTTCATTGTTCGCCACAAATGGTGACAATTTAGAATAATCAAATTTAATGTGTGTCATTATAGCTCCTTGTTGTCATTATGATTCAGTATAATTTTATCACTTTTTCTGAAAAAATGAAAGACACTGAGCTAACTCTCTAGCTTTTTTCCATATACCATATTGGAAAAGAAGACACAGAAAAAACCCCATTTAGAGGCCTATAATTTTAGTCCATGAGGGAGTCGAACCCTCGATACCGGTCTGAGAAACCGGTGTCTTAACCGCTTGACCAATGGACCCTAACAAAACAAAAAAACAACTGCTTGGGAAAGCCCTTATCTC
>JAIRUS010000078.1 GCA_031254295.1 Streptococcaceae bacterium
TTTGAGAGGTATTTTGTTTTTGACTTTGTTTGCGTAAGCTGGCAAAAGCCCTGTCAGAATGGTATAATTGAGCTATCATATACGATTTAGGAGTGCTTTTTGACTGATGTTTCTGAGAAATTGGAGGAGAAACTAGATGACTGAAAAAGAACAAGTTAAACAAATTGTAGAAAAGTATAACAAAAGCGTTGCGGCTTTATCTGACAGGGCGACCGCAAAAGAGTTCAAGATAGTCATGAAGTATGTGGCTGATCAAGCCAACCTCAGACAACGGAAGCTAGTCGGGCTGGACAAGTAGTCTGCCCTTAAGGATCTTTTGGAAAAGAGCTTTAAAGTGGGATTCGAGTGGGCGAGCCTGATATGATTGAGCACAAAGTTGGGAATAAAGATGATGAAAGAGAGGCAGCATGAGCGAACAAAATAATTTCCAAATCAGAAACGCTAGCGCTGATTTTTTGATTTTCACAAAAGAGCAAGGCGCTGACGGTGTCAATGTGCGTGTGGAGGATGAAAATGTCTGGCTGACGATAGAGTCTATCGCAGAACTTTACGGTAAAGGACGTTCAACAGTTGCGGAGCATATCGCAGCGATTTATCAAGAAGGCGAACAAGATGAAAATTCAACTTGTCGGAATTTCCGACAAGTTGCGTCTAACGGTAAAAATTATAATATGAAGCACTATAATCTGGAGCTTATTATCTCCGTCGGCTATCGTGTCAAATCTGACGAAGCCATTCATTTCAGGCAATGGGCGACGCGTGTGCTAAAAGCCTACACGACACAAGGCTACTTGCTTGATAAGTCTCGGCTTGAAAATGATCAGATATTTGATGTGGCTTATTTCGACCATCTGCTGGAAGAAATTCAAGAAATTAGAGCTTCTGAGCGGAAGTTCTACCAAAAGATTACGGATATTTTTGCGACGGCTTTTGATTACAGCGCTGAAAGCTATATTACACAACAATTTTTTGCGACCATACAGAACAAACTTCATTTTGCCATACATGGGCACACAGCCGCTGAGGTGATCGTGAATCGGGCTGATGCCGAGAAAGAGCATATGGGACTTACGAACTGGCGAAATGCCCCCAAAGGAAAGATCCTAAAAAGTGATGTTAGTATTGCCAAAAATTATCTTTCCCAGCTTGAAATCAAGGACTTAAACGAGATTGTCAGCATGTACTTGGACTATGCCCTGCGTCAGGCTCGGCGGAAAGTGGCGATGTCTATGTCAGACTGGCAAGAAAAATTGGACGCTTTTCTGCTTTTCAACGATGAGCAGATTTTGAAAGATGCAGGCAAGGTAAAAGCTGAAGTTGCCAAAGCTTTTGCTGAGAAAGAATTTGAGAAATTTCGAGTGAAGCAGGACAAAGAATATCTTTCTGACTTTGATAAATTGCTCTTAGAAGCTGATGAGGGGAAGAAAAAAAGGTAGCTGGGTAGACGGTCAGATGATTACACAGGTTTACGGGCTGCTTTTAATTGTTAAGAGGCAATAAGAAGTAGGATAATGAATCTAGAAAAACAACTCAAAGAAAATTTTGGCTTTGATAGCTTCCGGGAGGGACAAAAGCAGATTATTGAGCAGGCGCTGGAAAGTCGATTTTCCAGCGCTTTTTCGTTTATTTCCCTTTATCTTCACGATTATAAGGGACTAGTCCTTTTGCTTCCGGATTATTCACGAGTTCTTCAATTTCTTTACGACACAGAGCAGCCGTCCCAGAACAGCCGTATAATTCCAGTGCGACTAAGTGAGCTTTCATAGTAACTAACGCCTCGGGTTTACCAGTCAGATAATCATATTTGGCAGTGAGGTAAACTAAACTAGCTTTTTCATAGAAAAAATTCTCAGGAATAGTGTATTTCTCTAAGTGTTGTATGACTTCAGCAGAAAGGTTAGTCATCTTTTGCTCTAAAAAGCTATCTAAAATATTTAACTCACATATTTGCACGGCCTGTCAGTCGTGACGGCCGTCAGCGAGGAAATCCGCCAACAAACCCATATCACCAGCCGTGCCACCACTGCCCTTGCCAATCAAAAAATCAAAATCGAGACCCTCATGCAAGGGCAAGCGAGGTCACACTGCTTTTTATCGTGCTTCAAAAAGACGAAAAAAAGACAGTTCGGACGCTTTATCATGAGTTCTTTTAAATCAAAAGAACTTGTGTTTTTTTGAATAAAAGAGAGCGATTATTCGCTATGAATGGAGCATTTGAAACATACTTCTCAATAATCCTTTGAGAAGTATTTTTGTTTGTCATTCATAGAAATCTGGCAAATAGCCTATTTGAAATGTTCGTACAAATTATTGACAAACAAAATATAGAAGAGTAAGATAAATATATCACAAGAACTATTTGGCCGTAATTGGAATGGTTTAATTACAGCAGTGCCATATATGCCCTCATCATGGGCTAGAATTGGCAAAAACAAACAATATAATAAGCGACGTTCTTTTAAAAATGCTTCTGTGCCTTTTCTTACAAGAAAAGGGGCTTTGAGTCGTGTAGTAATCACTCCCAAAGCCCCGCAAATTATAGTGTTGTATTATTAGTTTTCAAATTTTAAATGCGAGACGCCATTACATTGTGATGCCAACTAGGAATTGTATTCAGAAAATCAGATTTTAATTTTTAGATCAACCTTAAAGGATAAAAAGTGAGGGGTTCATCATGGATGAAAAGGACAAAAAGTTTGAAGAAAAATTTAACAAAGCTTATGGAAGAATGTTTAATCTTCTGCGCGAGCAAAGAAATTTCAAAATTACAGATTTCAAAAGAGTAGGCTTATCACAGGCGTCATTATCCCGCTTTGAAAACGGTCAAAGCTTAATCCGATTTGATACTTTGGACGCAGCGCTAAACCTTATGGGAATTGAGATTGGCGAATTTGAATATTTTTGCAATGACTTTCAGAGTAACTATCGAACTGAAATATGTCAGACAATAGAAGAAGCTAACTACGCTCAGGATATGGAAACTATCAAGCAGATTCATGATGAAGCTGAAAAATATGATCATCGTTTGATAGAACTTGCTACTAAAAATTTACTCCAAGGTCTGACTGAGAAAGAAAAGAACGAACTACGCAATCAGTTTTTTGTGATTACAGAGTGGAGCTTCTACGAGCTCTCTATCTTGTCTTTCTGTGTCGAAAATATCAGTGTTGAAGTGCAGCACTCACTGCTCAGAGATTTTTGGAATAAAAATTTTCATTATATGAATGTTCCCAAATATCGTGAAAAAGTCTTCCAGATTGCCTGTCGGGCAGCTTTTGGGCATATAAAAAAAGGCGAACCAGAAGAAGCCAAACGGATTTTAGAGCATGTAAATAAACGAATCCAACAAAAAGATATTTTTCCTATCTACATGAAGTCATTTGTTGAAGGCGCTTGGGACTATAAGTTTGGCGATAAAAAATCGGGCAATGAAAAGATTCAGATGATTATTGCGAGCTTTAAGACCCTAGAAGACTATAAAATGTCAGATTACTACGAAATAAGATATAAAGAACTACTAAAAAGTGCCTAATTGGCACTTTTTTCATTTTAGGAAACAGAAAAAACAGGGTTTATAATAAAAGTAACCATAAGAAATTTCAAAATATTTTATCAAACTCATTTTCATTTTAGGAAATGAAGAAAATCGGGTTTATAATAAAAGTGTAGATAAGATTTTAACAGATAGTCAAAAAAGAAAGGTTGGGTGAGTCCAATGACTTATTTAAAACAATAAAAAAGTATCAATAGAACTTCGAGGTCGCTATTGGTACGGTCGCACATGCAAAAGTGCTATAGGTATTATAGCACAACTTAAAATAGACAAACTATATTAAAAGTCAAGTAAAAAGTCCAATTCAAAAAGAATAAAAAAACACCCTCACTGCGATAAACTTGTTTTCCAAGTTGACAATCGTCTGGAGGATGCAAGGCTATTTTACTACTTTTGGCAAGAAATTGCTAAAAAGAGGATGCAAAAAAGGCTTGCATAATGCAAGGTTTTGAAAAATAGTTACTTGATAAAATTATTGTAGTTTGGTTTCGTCAAAAGTTTGATTGGTCTTTAGCAAGGTGTAAATGACGCGCACAAGCTTCTTGGCAACATGAGTCACAGCGACATTGTAGTGTTTTCCCTGACTTCGTTTGAGTGCCAAATAGGCTCTAAAGTGAGGAGAATATATTCCGGCAAGTTTAGCCGCTTGGATGAGTGCATAACGAAGATAGGAGGAGCCATGCTTGACCATGTGGCCTCGGTTGTCCATTTGTCCTGACTGGTAAATGGCTGGCTCTAAGCCTGCAAATGCGAGGAGTTGTGCAGAATTCTTGAAGTTTTGAATCTCCCGAATCTCGGCCAGAATGATAGCGCCAAGGCGCACCCCAATGCCTGGAATTGAGAGGATTGGAGAATCAATCAATGTAAGATGCTGGTTGATTTGTTCTTGAATTTGATCAATTTGGCCAGAAAGGTGACGAATGGTTGAAATGAGTTGTGTCAGCTCGAGCTCAAGAGCCGCTGATGACGTTCCAATCGTGCGGCGTGCGGCTTCTTGAATTTCACTGGCTTTCTTAGCTGTCAGCCGATTGATTTTAAGTAGCGAGTCAAAGCGAGCCCGTCCAATCCTCTGAGCAGTCGGATAGCGTGTTAGAAGTTCATAAACATAAGCGTTATGGACATTCCCCACTATCCGAGCCAGTTCAGGGAACATCAAGTCAAGTAGTCTCACGTAGAGTGTCTTGGCTTTCGAACGGTCATGGATGAGGCGTGATTGGTAGCGTGTTAATTCCTTGAGTTCGTCCAGCGTTTCGTCCGTGCGATAACGCTCAGAAACATTGTCAGAACGCAGTTTACGCGCCATCGTGAGTGCATCCTTCTTATCGGTTTTGGTCTTTCTCAGCGTTTGAGATTTGACAAATTCCTTGATAAGTAATGGATTGTAAGTAAAGACAGGA
>JAIRUS010000037.1 GCA_031254295.1 Streptococcaceae bacterium
ATTTTGGGATTTTGGGATTTTGGGATTTTGGGATTTTGGGATTTTGGGATTTTGGGATTTTGGGATTTTGGGATTTTGGGATTTTGGGATTTTGGGATTTTGGGATTTTGGGTTCTGACCTATGGTCAGGTTTCAAAATCATCTAATCTCTGTGCTTCAAGGAGGCCGAACTGGATTAACAAAAAATGAGACCAACTGCTTAGCCCCTGCACAGCCTAGTCTAGATGACCTCGTCAGAGATTTTATCTGCCTGCTGAATGCCTGTCAAATGTTTCTCTCCACTTTTTTGCTATAATAGATTTCTATGAAAGATATCGTTATCTTAGATGCCCTTCGCACGCCGATCGGCAAGTATAAAGGCGCCCTGTCACATTTATCAAGCGCCGAACTGGCAACTGCTGCTTCTAAAGCACTACTAGAGCGAAATTCCACTATCAAGCCTGACATCGCTCAGACAATCTTTGGTTCTGTTTTGACTGCTGGACAAGGACAAAATATCGCTCGTCAAATCTCTATCAAGTCTGGACTTTCAGTTGAAGTTCCAGCTTTCACTGTCAATGAAGTCTGTGGCTCTGGCCTCAAAGCTGTCTTATTGGCACGCCAAGCTATTGCCCTAGATGAAGCCGATGTCATCCTCGCAGGCGGCACCGAATCTATGTCAAATGCTGAAACCATGCAGCAAGATGGTTTGGCCGATGCTTTTGAAGATATTCCAATGGGCCTCACTGTAGAAAGACTAAATACTGAATTTGCGATTACACGTGACGCACAAGATAAACTGGCACTTGAGTCACATCAAAAAGCGCTAAATTCTGACTTTTCAACAGAAATGATAGCTATAGGAGAACTCACATACGATGAAGGACCGCGCGCAGATAGTAATCTCGAAAAACTAGCTAAGCTCCGGACAGTTTTCACAGAATCTGGCACTATTACAGCTGGAAATGCCTCATCTGTTAATGACGGCGCAGCAGCTCTATTACTCTCAAGTCGTGACTATGCCGACCAGCACAATCTCAACTATCTAACAGTTATAAAAGATGCCGTTGAAATCGCCGTTGATCCTGCTAGAATGGGTGTTTCTCCAGTAAAAGCCATCACAGAGCTTCTCGCCAAAGCAAATTTAAGCAAAAATCAAATTGACCGCTTTGAAATCAATGAATCTTTTGCAGGTTCTAGCCTCATCATCGAGCAAGAGCTTGGACTTAATCATGACAAAGTCAATATGAAAGGTGGCGCTATTGCACTTGGTCACCCGCTTGGCGCAAGTGGCGCGCGTCTTCTTGTCACCCTCAGTCATCAACTTGTTGACAATCATGAACGTTACGGCATCGCAAGTCTTTGCATTGGTGGTGGCTTAGGCCTCGCTGTCCTTTTGGAGAATCCCCATGCCCTTGGATAAAAAATTTTACAAGATGTCACGTCAAGAGCGTCTTGACACACTAAAACCATCTGCCGAAAGTCGGCAGATTTTTGAAAATATGGCTCTTAATCCAGAAGTTGCAAATAATCTCACAGAAAATCAAATTTCAGAGTTTGAAATTCCGCTAGCTGTCTGCTTCATCAAAGTTGACGGAAAAGACTTCACTGTTCCAATGGCTACTGAAGAACCATCTGTTATCGCTGCAGCCAACAATGGCGCAAAACTAGCTGATAACTTCTCTATCCTCAAAAATGATCGCTTGATGTCAGGTCAAATTGTCTTTCACGATGTACAAGACAGCCAAGCTTTAAGCACCACTATCGTAGCACAACGTAAGCAAATTTTTGAGCTTGCTCTCACTAGCTATCCAAGCATTTATAAACGCGGCGGAGGATTGATAGACTACACATGTCATAGTTATGAGGATTGGTTATCTGTTGACTTCAGCTTTGATACACGCGATGCCATGGGTGCCAACATGATAAATACGATGCTAGAAGCCATCGCCAACTATTTTAGAGGCATTTTTCCTAATGAAAAGATTCTCTTCGCTATCTTGACAAATGAAAATTGTCAATGTACTACGACAGTCGAATGTCGTATTCCTATCGAAAAAATTGGCTTAGAAGTCGCAAAAAACATTGTCAAAGCTTCTGACTATGCACAGGTCGATTCTGCTCGTGCTGCCACTCACAACAAAGGAATCCTAAATGGTGTAGAAGCTGTTGTTTTGGCTACTGGCAATGACTCTAGAGGCGCCGTCGCCGCTATTTATGCAGGTGCAGATCCGCACAAGGGATTCAGTCAATGGCGCGTCAATAATGACAATAGTGAACTTATTGGCGAAATCACGCTTTCGTTGCCAATCGCAACAGCTGGTGGTGCAACCCATGTTCTTCCCAAGGCCATTGCAGCTCATGAACTTCTAAAAAATCCAGACGCCAAACAACTCGCAGCTATCATCGCGAGTATTGGTCTCGCCAATAATCTCGCGGCCCTAAAAGCCCTTGTCACAAAAGGCATTCAAGCTGGACATATGTCACTACAAGCACGTAGCCTTGCCCTATCTGTCGGAGCAAGAGGCCAGGAAATCGACCAACTCACAGAGGCATTAAAAAAAGCGGATCACCTAAACGCTGAAACAGCTCGCAAATTATTAGAAGCAATAAAAAATCCATCAGTTTCCTGATGGGTTTTCATTTAATTTATTTTTACTTTTTAAAGCAAAAGCCAAGATGAAGAAAACACCCGAGAAAAGGGTTCCGATATTTAAAATCCCGATAATCAAAAGATAAATTTTCCAACCTCGACCATGTGGACCCTCCATCTTAGCAAAGGCAAACCAAGTAAAAAGATTTACCGCAAATATAGCTAAGAGAGTAAGGACTAGGATAAAAATAATCATAGGGAGATAAGCATTAGTATCTATTATTTTTAGGATGTCTTCACTCGCAGATGTGATGATGAGACGGCCATGTGTGATAAAAATTCGTCCCCCATCGTCTGTGGTTACATTTTGATTCACTGAAGAAAAACGAGATAAAAATACGAGACCAACCGTCCCAAACAGTAGCGCAATAGCACTATTGAGTGTCAAAAGAATATTTCCAATCAAGGCCATTATCTTATTTGCAGACATTTATTCTCCCTTTTCTGATGATACCTCTGTCCATCCAAAAGCATCTGTACTTGCTGCTGATGCTGGTGCCGGCGCCTCTTCAACAACTTCCGAAGCTGTTGAAACCTCAGTCCAAGCATCCTCATTTATTGATGACGATGACATTGAAGTGACAGCTTGCTCTGAAGTTCTAACCTCTGACCAAGCCGTAGCAACTTCTGAGGCGTTCAATTTACCTCCTTCAACTTGCGCTTGTGTCTTTTTTGTTCTGATTGCAAAAGTCAAAATAAACAGTACACCTGGAACAGTTCCAACAAACATGGTGCCTATGATACTCACGATACCTAGCACGAGGAAATAGATTTTCCACGGTTCCTCATTTGCCTTATCAAGCTTTGACCAAGCAATCCAAGCAAAAACAAGTGCGGCAATCATGATAAGACCATAAAGTGCAAATAAAGCCCCAACAAAACTATTTGCTGTCCCCTCTGTTGTCGCTTTAATCCCTGCAACAATAAATCCCATACCGACGAAAGGTGCGAGAACCGAGGCAAAGATTGATCCTATAAGACCTAAGATTTTATTAACTGACATGTTTTCTCCTTTTTTACTTTATGTTTAATATACTTGTTTGATTATAACACATTATCACTTTTTACTCCTTAAATCTTGAACGGCAGAAATAGGCTACAAAACAAAGAAAAAAGAAGATAACGATTATTTATCTTCTTTTTTCCAGTAAGTAACATAGCTTCTTCTCATAGGAAAAAACGTAGAACTAAATCTGTTTTAGCAGGTGTTAGTTCTTTATTAGTTCGACGAAAAAAGAAGATAACGATCATTTATCTTCTTTTTTTCTAGTAAATAACATAGCTTTTTCTTATAAGAAAAAGCGTGGAACTAAATCTGCTTTAGCAGATATTAGTTCTTTGTTATTTAACTTCTTCAAAGTCTCCGTCAACAGTATTTCCGTCGTCAGATTTCTTTTCAGTATCTGCAGTAGCTTCAGCCGCTTGAGCTTCTTGTTGAGCCTTAGCTGCGTCTTCATAGAGCTTAACGGCTAGATTTTGAGCTTTTTCATTGAGCGCTTCAAGTTTTGCCTTGATATCTTCAACATTACCTGACTCTTGAGCGGCTTTGAGTTCATCGAGAGCGGCTTGAGTGGCATCACGTTCAGTATCGTAGCCTTTACCTTCAGTCTCTTTGATTGTCTTTTCAGTTGCAAAGATCATTTGCTCAGCTTCATTCTTAACATCGGCTTCTTCTTTACGCTTAGCATCCGCTTCTGCATTGACTTCAGCATCTTTCTTCATCTTTTCGATTTCTTCATCTGAAAGCCCTGAGTTTGACTTAATGACAATAGTCTGCTCTTTCTGAGTGCCAAGATCTTTCGCCCGAACAGACACGATACCGTTTTTATCAATGTCAAATGAAACTTCGATTTGAGGGATACCACGTGGTGCTGCAGGGATATCTGTCAATTGGAAACGGCCAAGTGTCTTGTTGTCAGCCGCCATTGGACGCTCACCTTGAAGCACATGTACATCAACGGCTGGTTGATTGTCTGCAGCTGTTGAGAAGACTTGTGATTTAGATGTTGGGATTGTTGTATTACGGTCAATCAACTTCGTAAATACGCCACCCATTGTCTCGATACCAAGTGACAAAGGTGTTACATCAAGCAATACGATATCTGATCCAAAGTCACCTTGGATAACGCCGCCTTGGATAGCCGCACCCATCGCCACAACTTCATCAGGGTTCACTGATTTATTTGGTTCATGGCCTGTTTCTTTCTTAACCAACTCAACAACGGCAGGAATACGAGTTGAGCCACCAACCAAAAGCACCTCATCAAGATCTGAAGCTGTCATACCTGCATCAGACAAGGCTTTTTGAACAGGAATACGCGTACGCTCTACAAGGTCAGCTGTCAATTCATCAAACTTCGCACGACTCAATGTCAAGTCTAAGTGAAGAGGACCAGCGTCACCAGCTGTGATAAATGGCAAGTTAATATTTGTTGATGAAACACCTGAAAGATCTTTCTTAGCCTTTTCTGCTGCGTCCTTCAAGCGTTGCAAAGCCATCTTGTCTTGTCCGAGATCAATGCCGTTTTCTTTCTTGAACTCTGCAACCATCCAGTCAATAATCTTTTGGTCAAAGTCATCACCACCAAGGTGATTATCACCTGAAGTTGCCTTCACTTCAAAGACACCATCACCAAGCTCAAGAATAGACACGTCAAATGTACCACCACCAAGGTCAAAGACCATGACTTTTTCATCTTTATCAAGCTTATCAAGGCCATAAGCCAATGCTGCAGCCGTTGGTTCATTGACGATACGCTCTACTTCAAGACCTGCAATTTTACCTGCATCCTTTGTTGCTTGACGTTGTGCATCGTTAAAGTAAGCAGGGACTGTGATAACAGCCTTATCTACTTTTTCTCCGAGGTAAGCTTCTGCGCTAGCCTTTAGATTTTGTAAAATCATCGCAGAAACTTCTTGTGGTGTATAAGACTTGCCATCCACTTCAACTTTGTAGTTGCCTTCACCCATGTGACGTTTGATAGAGCTGATAGTGCTTGGATTTGTCACAGCCTGACGTTTGGCTACTTCACCAACTTGAATTTCACCATTTTTAAACGCGACAACTGATGGCGTTGTACGGTTACCTTCTGGATTTGCGATAATTTTTGGCTCAGAACCTTCAAGGACTGAGACTGCTGAGGTTGTTGTACCTAAGTCAATACCAATAATTTTAGACATTTATATTTCTCCTTTTTATCATCGGGAACTCTCCCGACTTAAGCGTTCTACGCTTAAATACTAAGTTATAGTTTTATGACATCACGGTCAGGATTTCAATTTATTGAGGTCCTGTGAACGGTGCAGTACAAGGCAGGCGAATGCAGATAGTATTTATAATACAGCAAACGAGCCTAACGCCATAATGCGCCGTTCACAGAAGTTTATTGTGCGACAACGACCATGCTTGGACGTAGAACACGTTCATGCAACTGATAGCCTTTTTGCAAGACCTGTGCGATATGATTGTCCTCAACTTCGGCACTCGCGTCTACTGTTTGCACAGCCAGATGAAGGTTAGGATCAAATTCACCGTTTGCTGAAATTTCTGTGATGCCTTCTTGCTTCAAAGCTGCCGTCAGACTTTCCAAAGTCATTTCCAGACCTTTTTTGACATCTTCAGTCAAGCCATCAACTGCAAGCGCACGCTCGAGATTATCTAGAGCCGGCAAAACAGCTTTGGCTAGATCTTGCGAGCGATACTTCAACATACTTTGATGTTCTTCAGTGGCACGACGTTGAATGTTTTTCATCTCAGCATGTGCGCGAAGATATTTATCTTCCATCTCGTCACGTTCTTTTTGAAGCTTAGCCAGCACATCTAGGTCTTCTTCGACTACTTCATCAAGAATTTCTTCGGCCATTGTTTCATCTTCAACAGCCGAACTTGTAACTTCTTCGTCTTTTATTGCTTTATTTTTTTCTTCTGACATATTCCGTCCTTTTTTTAATTTATCAGTGAATTTCATAGTGATTCCCGTCCAGATATCTATAATAGTCTGTCAGCTTCATCGTCAAGACTTTGGCCGTCAAATCTATGATTGAGATGAGTTTTTGATAATCAAGTTCAATCGTCCCAACTACAGCCATCGTTCCAAACCCTCGATAAGGAATCAGAAACTTTTGGCTAATTAGGGTTAAGTCCTTGAACAATCTTTGATCATTAAACTCAACTGTACGTAACTCGTTGTTATCTGTAATTTGACGAATCTCTTGTGCAATCAGGCTTTCTTTGTTGAGGATTGCATAACGTCCTGGTAGGTTTTCCTTGCCAGCCGAGACAATTGTCTCCTCAAAGATACCGTCAAAAGCGACTTCAAACAATTTCACCACGTCATTGATGACCATAAAATAGTGGCTCAAAATCTGTGGTATCTCTGTTCTCAAACTGTAATGAATATCCAGAATCTTCTTTCCTAGTAAACGATCATTGACAATCTGTTTAACAGTTGAAAGGTCTGATTCACTTAAACTCTTTGGCAAGACAAACTGATTCGTCCTGACCTCACCAGTATTCAGAGTGAAAATAGCAAGGACTGAATGATTATCCAGCATAACAAGCTCAAAGCGACGCAACTCCTGTTCTCGTTGTGGCACATTCAAGACAAAACTCGGAAGCCCTGTAAGCTTTGACAAAGTATCCGCAGCCGTTTTGAGTAAGTCTGACAAACGAACAAACTCGCCATCAAAGGCCTTTGTGACTTGAAAGAGGTCACTTTCAGAAATCTTATCCAACTCAAAATCATTTTCAATAAAGTAGCGATAGCCTGCCACACTCGGTATGCGCCCACTTGACGTGTGCTCTTTTTGAATCAATCCTAAATCTTCCAATGCCTTCATATCATTACGAATCGTGGCTGAACTTGCATCAATCGAATCTTGCAGTGCCTTTGACGCAATCGGAATCCGCTCACTCGCATATAATGAGATGATTTTATTCAAAATTTCTTTTTGTCGTTCTGTAATCATTGTATCTGTCCTCCTTTCAAATCTGAATGGAATTATTTTAGCAGTCTTTTTGCTAGACTGCTAATCTATGTTTATATTATAGCAAAGGAATTTTTGATTGTCAAAAAATTAGCACTCTTTTTATTAGAGTGCTAATTTTCTTTTATCTTCCATAATTTCTCTACCTAGATGCCGATATACTAGACTGCCAACTTCTTTAACTGTGAATTTTCCAGCTTGATAATCTAACTCTGTCACAGAACCATTTTCAAGTCCATGCGGTCGGCCTTCCTCTGGTCGAATCAACTCGACAAATGTGCTAATTGTCATACCATGACTGACGATGACAACATTTTCTGCGCCAGCTTCTTCGGCCTCTTTTGCCATCTCACTAAAGCCATCAATAATGCGGCCTGACAACTCTTCCCAAGTCTCTGCCCAACCTGCTGTATCCACCTCATAGATAGCCCGCGCAATTTCCGCCGTACTCTTAGGCTTACGGTCCGCATTTGTCTCCGCAAATATCCTCGGCAGAACGCCTTCAAATAGATCGCCATCATAGCCACCGTCAAAGCTGCCAAAACACCACTCGCGAATGCGCCAGTCCATTTTATAAGGAATCCCATCATTATCAGAATGCTTCAAAATCAGATTCATCGTCTGAATCGTACGTCCTGAGTCGCTCGAATAGGCACGGTCAAACTTTATTCCTTTTGAAGCTATTCCTAAACCGACCGCTGTGATTCCAGCTTGCCCTTCCTTTGTCAGCGGTGTGTCTGACCAACCTTGGGCACGTCCAATCGTGTTAAACATGGTCTTACCATGCCTTATGAGATAAATTTTCATAATCTTGCTCTCAACTCCTCTGCTATCTCCTGCATTCGCTCATCAGTAAAAACTTGTGGGATTTTGTAACCAATAAAATAAGGCGACGTTAAAAATCTTGGCACAATCTTGCAAATTGCCTTGCCATGAATTCTATAAAAGAAAAGATTGTAAGAATCACAGCGTCCATCCAAAAAATCGTTCATATAATAACGTGCACTTGCTTGAACAGCATCGGCAAAGGCATCGAGATTCTCATCTCCTCGTAGAATGATATTAATCTCGGCTAGACCCATGATAGGACGCTCCGAGATATTCACCTCAAGATTTTCAAACTTCCTTACTTCTAGTCCAACAAAGTTATCCGTCCCAATCTCCTCATAGGCATCGACATCTGCCATGCCTACGATTTGCATATGTGGGTGACGCAGGCTACCGCCTGACATCGGACCGAAATTTTTAAACATGATAACAGAATGATATTCTTTGCTATCAATCATCTCCTGCCAACAAGAAAAAGCAAACTTAAAAAGTTCGCGATTTTTAGCCTGATCATAAGTTACAATATCCCCTTCATGCTCAGCCGATTCAATCAAAACCGTCATCTGACTTTTTTCAATCGTCGTAAACTTATTATCCAGCCAGACCATATCATCTTGAATCCTATGGATGTTGGCTTGCTGTGCCTTATCACAAAAAGGACAATTTTTATCACTAGAGCCATTTTTAGAATATTTGACTCTGTTAATACTGGCATTAAAAAACAAAGGGTCATGTGTATGAGTTATCATATATTTATTATAACGTAAAATATCGCAAACGATAGTTTTGCGATATTTTACTATTTCGCTTCGCTACATTGTCCACTCTCACTATGACGCTGAAGCGCCAAGTCGAGTCGCAATGGGAGCGCTAGAAAGTCCGCACACCATTTACTCTAATGTGCTGAAGCACAAAGATAAATCGCGCGACTTTCGTTTGACCGTTTATGCTTTGCCTTTTTGACATTTGCTTTAGCAGATAGTCAAAAAGGACAGCGTAGATAGCGCATCACGGGCAATGCGTCTTATAACATAAAAACTTGCAATCAATACTTTTAAAGTATCTAACAAAAAAAAGAAATATGAAAGAATCCATATTTCTTTTTATCTCTGATGAGAGAATCCCGTTCTCCCTTTGTTATGTAATCCCTTTCCGTAAGGAGAGCCTCGCTTTTTACGTTTAAGCATCATTCCTGCAACTCCCGCCAGTCCTGCAACTCCGACAATTCCAGCCGTTCCCGCGCCGCCTGTGAAGGGCAAGGTCCAAGGTACGACGTGAATTGTGTCTTGCACAGTGACGACATTATTGTGTATGTCTGTGTAGGTGACAAAGAAGCTATAGTCGCCTGGCGTTAGACCTGCGACTGTTGTTTCGCCTGTGTAATGTTTACTTGCATCACTTAGAAGTGTCACTTGCGCATTACTCGGTAGCGCAGAACTTACTGGCATACTCACTCCAGTAGAGATTAAGTTTTTAGAATTGATATTATTTTGATAATCTGGAACAACTTCATAAAGATTATAAGTGCCTGCTCCATCACTCGCATAATAGCTTCCCGCACCATCATAAAAGTTTGAAGGCGCCGTATTTGACCAACTTGCTGAAGAAACAAAGTTTGAACTATCCGTATAAGATGTCTCAACAACAGTGGTTCCGTCTGCAGCAGTCGACGTGCTATACGTAGCAAAAGTGATAAAAGGGACACTGTTTGATAGCGTCGCAAGATCTCCTGATAGTATATTTGTCCCAGTCCCAGCTCCAATCCCAACAGGCGCATCATAAAACGTGATATCAAACATCTGCGTGTACAGAGCGGCGTTTCCAACTGTATCCGGTGTATTATCAAAATA
>JAIRUS010000090.1 GCA_031254295.1 Streptococcaceae bacterium
CGCTACGATTACGTCCAGCAAGTCGGGAGCGAAAACTTCGAGAAATCACGCGCTGTATAGCTTTAACTCGACTAATTTTCATCCAGATGATAAGATCAACCTGCTCGAGACGTATAGCCATTGTCGCTGAGTAATTCCCATCTATGATGCAGTTTTCATGCTCAGCTAAAAATTCTCTCTGCACCAGACCTAGATAGTTTGTCGCTTCCTCAGAATAATCCGTCTTGTGCCAGACCTTATCAAGATGGAGAATTGGAAAGCCCGTTATCTTCGATAGTTCTCTCGAAAAAGTCGACTTACCAGCTCCACTAGAACCTATTAGCATTATTTTCATTTTAACTGAAATTCCATCACAACTGGCTGGTGGTCGCTTGACTTAAAGTTGTTAGAGACAGATTTAACTGACAATTCTGAGACATTCTCTGACACAAGAAAGCCATCAATCCAGCCAAATATTTCCTTAGGATCCGTCAGTGTGACGCCATTTGAGCGTACAGAGGGAACATTTGTCTGTGGATCTGGTGCGACAACGCGCATCCCTCTTGTCAATTCTGCAGTTGGAAATGACTTCATCCAGGTCAACTCATTTTTAGGGCGTCCGACAAGATCGTGGTTATAGTCTCCTCCGCAAATAACATAATCGTCTGCGTCTACATATTCCTGCATCTTAGCAAAAATCTTTTTTAGTTGTGCCTTTTGTACAGCAACATTTTTAGTATAGGCCGATAGATGCGTGTTAATCAGAACAAACTTCTTGTTTGAACCCGTAATAGGTAGAACGTTGACATCAAAAGCACGATCCAAATCGAAAAATTTACTGAAATTTGTATCAATAGGTAGACTATAACGGGTTGACTTATCAATCTCATATTTCGATAGGGTCAAGATTCCCGATTTTGCCTTGCCTATTGGGTTCAATACTGGATATTGTAGCCAAGCCGAGTCATAGTTTTGAGTTAAAACTGAGCCATAACCCCCAACTTCTGCCAACAAACGTTTCGGCTCGTTCACGTATTGACTCCGTGTACCCTGCCAGTCAATTTCTTGAATATTTACAAAATCTGGATTTTGTGACTTAATCATTCGGACATCTTCATCAAGCGCATCGTCTACTGCCTTGACAGAGCGTGCTCGAACTTCTTTTCCACCGTCCATGAAAAAAGTATAATCGGCTGGATAGGAAGCATATCCAATGTTGTAAGTCATAATCTTATACGTTTTGTTTACACTAACTTTCGTTTCACGATTTGACAGAATTAACTGTTTTTGATTATCTGCAATCCGATGATACTGGATATACACGTAGGCAATATAACTCCCAAATATAAGTAAGATTGAGGCAAGTAAAATCCCCAATATTCTAAAAAACTTCTTCATTTGATTATTGTAACACATTCAAAAGCTGGCTTTTAATTTGGCTATTTGACAAAACTTTTGAAAGCGTTATAATTACTTTGAAATAAAGGAGGCATAAAATGTCTAAAGTAGCAGTTGTTACAGGCGCTGGTCGCGGAATTGGTAAAGGAATCGCTAGCCAGCTAGCCCATGATGGTTATGCAGTTGTCGTGGCAGATTTTGATGAAGTCAATGCCAATCAGACTGCAAAAGAACTTGTAGAACAAGGCTTTCAAGCAGTTGCAGCTCTAGGAGACGTTTCTAGAGAATCCGCTCACAAAGAGTTTATCAAGGTAGCAGTAGATAACTTTGGGCGGCTTGACACTTATGTCAATAATGCTGGAATTGCTCAGGTCGAAACCGTTGCAAATATCACTAAAGAACATTTGGAGCAGATTTTTGGAATTAATGTCTATGGTGCTTTATTCGGCATTCAGGCAGCCCGTGAGCAATTCTTAAAGCAGGACGATGGAGATAAAATCCGAAAAATTATCAACGCCTCATCTATCGCAGGTCATCAAGCATTTGACATGCTCGCAGCTTATTCTGCTACAAAGTTTGCTGTGCGTGCCTTTACTCAAGCCAGTGCAAAAGAATTTGCAAAAGATCACATCACGGTCAATTCTTACTGTCCTGGTATTGTCTTAACACCAATGTGGGATCTCATTGATTCAGAAATGGTAAAATTAAACGGTGGAGAAATCGGCTCTTATCTCAAAAAATACTCTGAAGCAATTGCTCTGGGACGAGGTGAAACTCCTACAGATGTCGCGAACTTTGTTTCTTATCTTGCCTCTGAAAAATCTGACTATATGACAGGTCAGTCGGTTCAAATCGACGGTGGAATCCAATTTATTTAAAGCCTTTAGAAACTAAAAAGAGACAGGCTCAGTTTGTCTCTTTTTTTATTTTCTAAAGATTTTATTTCTAAAAATTAGCCCTAAGGTGCTTAACTTCTTGCTCTCAACTTTTCAAGTAAGAGTTTATTGATTCCTTTAGGGTTTTGTGCCTTAATCATCGCGTAGGCATAGCCAGGGCCAAAAATCTTAGGTGCACATGCAATGTAGCGTGGCTGCCAGTCTGTTGGCGCCCATTTTTTCTTGGCTTGATAGAGTCCTTTGAAACCATACACTCCATTAAGATTTTCATAGACAAACTGAAAGAGTTGGGCCGTAAGACTTTTTTCTTCATCTTGCTGATCAAGATTGGCAAGAGGACAGAGACCAAGATTTACCAATTGAAGACCTTCTTCTGCCATTTTTACAAAAGCTTCCGCGAAGATAATCTCCATTGCCCCGTTTGGTGCTTCTCCTCGTCTTCTGGTTACATCAACCATAAAGCTTTTACCACTCGCATAAGGAACAAAAATGATAAAAGCTTGAATTTGTCCTGTTTCGTCTTTAGAGTAAAAATAACGCCGCCCTAATGGATTGTCTAGAGCTAGCCCTCCTAACATAAATCCAAGCTCAACCCCTTTTTCTTTGAACCATTCTTTAGAAATTTCTTGTAAAGCATGCTCTATGAAAGCATCTCGAAAGACCAGAGGACGGTATTCATCAACAGTCAAGCCACGTTTTTTAGCCTGATTGACATTCGCTCGAACCTTGGCGCGGGCTTTGCCTGCAAGAGAAAAATTCGAGAGATCAATACAGGCATCTTCTCCAATTTTTATAAGTCGGAAACCTTGGCTTTCATAAGCTTCTCGAAATTCTTCTGTTATATCCATGAAAAGAACTTTCCATTGATTTTTATAGGCAAAGCGACGGATTTCTCCTAAAAAGAGAATTGCATCTTCCTTAGCACAGAGGATATCTCCACAGACTACAAGCACATTATTAACTAGTACATAAGCCAGCACGCCTTCAACCATTTCTCCAAAGAAGTAATGTTTGTCATTGAGAAGGGTCATATAAGCCATTGGATTTTGTCCCTGAGACTTGACCAATTCATAAACCTTACGGCGTTCTCTAAAATCAACAATCGGATTATAAATAAGAGGCTTCAAAATAAAGAAGATAAACAGAATCGCACAGAACCAGCTCACTAAAATCAACGAAAAAGCAAAAGGGTGAATGTCCTTATGATAGCCTGACAAACTTGGGTCCATCAAAAATAAAAAATTTAAAGAATCTCCAAACACGCGCCAAACATTATGGCTCCCGACATATTGCTTACTCAACAAACTAAGAGAAAGCAAGCTATTAAGTAAGGCAATTCCAAAGGGAACAATTGCAACTAGTAAAGCTTGTCTTAAACGCAAGCGTTCAGATGAACGATTGAAATCCTTGTATCCCAGTCCTAAGACTACTAAAATATAAAGTGATAGGAGTGAGCTAATTGAAAAAACCCTTCCTCCATAAACAAAATGGAGGCCGAGTAGGACCGATTGGCTCACTATCGCGATAGTCCAAGCCGAACGAACCTTTCGGTAAAGATTAAAAGCTACCAGCAAGCCTAAAAAACCTAAGATAAAAGCTAAGACTGTATGACTTTGTATACCATAAGGTGCAATAAAACCATAGTAACTACTTGTTCGACGGCTCCCAAATGGATGAATATGCCAGATATAAAGCCCAATCACATTACTCAGGCTTAAAATTATCATCAGACCAATCGCGAGATTCTGCATCCCCCATTTTATAGAACGAAATTCAAAATTTTTCATAAGATTTAACTATCATTTTATCATAATCATGCAATTGATACTATCAAATCTCTTAATTCTGAAAGTTATAAATCAGAAGAGCTTACACCTCTAATTCTGATATAATAGAAAGACTAGTAAATGCTAAGTGAATAGGGGATTCCCTAAGAAAGGCTGCTGATAGCTCATGACTAAAAAAACAACCCGCCAGCTCGTCTTGATGAATTTTCTATTATATATTTCTCTCGGGCTACCTGATTTTATTTTTGGTGGTGCTTGGCCTATTCTTCATCAACAACTCAATCTCAATGTGCAATTAATATCTGTTGTCACGGCCATCTCTCTTGGTTTTTCATTGCTTGCTAACTTCATTTTTATGCACACCAAAATGAAGTTCGATCATTTCTTAGTCCTTGCAACTTTACTTCTGGTTATTGGGCTTCTTTTTGTCCTCTTTGCGGAACAGGCACTTCTTTTTTTCATGGCGATTCCTTTTATTGGACTCGGGCAAGGCGCAATTGATATTGCAGTCAATAGCTTCATCGCCAGTAGATACTCTAGCCGTGTCATGAACCTCCTCCATGCTTATTTTGGATTAGGAGTGACACTCAGCACTATTTTTATCGCGATTTCCATTGCTCTGACACATGATATTAAGTTAGCCATTGTGATTGTGATTTCGCTTCACCTCTTCATCTTGCTTCATTTTTTGCGCCATCGGAAACTTTTCAGGAAAAATAAAAATCGGATTCGCTTTAGTAAAAACACTGTTTCTCTCTCATTCAAAGAATGGCTCTTTCCTCTCTTCTCATTTCTCTATGCAGTTGAGCAAGTTGTCGGGATTTTCCTCGCCAGTTATTTAGTTTTTTTGAACTATCAAGCAAGTCTGGCTGCTTTCATCACTGGTTTATTTTGGCTTTCAATCATGACAGGACGTTTTCTAGGAGCCTATCTGGGAAAATATCTAACGCCTACTCAGCTCCTTATCTTTTTCACAAGCTTGTCTATACTTGGAGGAGTTTTATTTAGTCTTACTTTACCATTTGCTCCTATTATCTTTGGTTTGGGTGTTGGACCTTTGTATCCAATTTTTATGGAAAAACCTTACTCACTCTTTGAAAATCATGTCGCTTCAAAAATAACTGGATTCAGCATACAGGCCGCAACTACTGGAATCCTTATTGTCCCAATCCTCTATTCTTTACTAATTGAAAAGTTCGGTTTTCAATCTTTCAGCCTATTTGTCATCGTCAACCTCATCTTACTCATCATAACTGTAACTCTAATCTGGCACATTCATTTTAGAAAAACTTCAAATTAAAAGAACTGACTTTTTGTCAGTTCTTTTAATTTAATCTAGTTTGATCTGCTTAAAGGTTTTCTGCAACCTGTGAAAGTAATTCCGAAATGCCTGCAGGCTTAGAGCCACCAGCCATAGCGAGGTCTGGCTTGCCGCCGCCGCGGCCGTCAATGTATGGAGCAAGGGCTTTTACCAAATCGCCCGACTTTTCATCGGCTACATTTGAAGCAACAAGCAAACTTACTTTACCGTCTGCAAAGGTAGCTACAAGAACAAGGATATCAGAGACTTGTTTTTGTTTCCAAAGGTCTGCTAGTTGACGAAGATCATTTGCGGAGCCTACTTTGACCTCTGACGCAATGAAGCTATGACCTGCGGCTTCTTGTACATTTGCAAAGATTTCAGCCGACTGAGCTGAAGCCAGTTGAGCAGACAGTTTTTCAATTTCTTTCTGTCCACTGCGCAATTCTTCTTGGAGGCTTCCGACTTTTGTTGGGACTTGGGTCACCTGTGGTGCTTTAAGTGCAATCGCTGTTTCAAGAAGCAGGCTTTCTTGCTCTTTGAAAGCTTCATAAGCTTTTTGACCCGTCACAGCCACGATTCGGCGCACGCCTGAGCCAATGCCTTCTTCTTTGATAATCTTGAAGAGGCCGATGTCGCCAGTGGTTTTCGTGTGCGTGCCGCCACAGAGCTCAATTGAATAGTCGCCGATGATGACGGTGCGCACTTTGCCCGTGTATTTTTCACCAAATAAAGCCGCAGCACCCAGCGCTTTCGCCGCGTCTACCGTCAAATCCGTACGCGTGATGATGGCCGTATTTTTCCAGATTTCTTCATTGACTTGACGCTCAATTTCAGATAACTCATCTTTTGACACTGGCGCAAAATGGCTGAAGTCAAAGCGGAGGAAGTCTGTTTCATTGAGTGAACCTGCCTGCAGCGCATGCTCACCGACAATATTGTGTAAAGCTGCGTGCAACAAGTGCGTCGCTGTGTGGTTCTTCATCACGGCATTACGGCGCTCCGTGTCGATTTCGAGCTGATAGATTTCATTCACATACATCTCACGGAGAATTTCAACCGTGTGCAGATTTTGCCCATTTGGTGCGTGTTGCACATCTGTGACGGTTGCAATAACAGCTCCTGTCTTGTCTTTGATAAGACCGTGATCGGCAACCTGTCCGCCCATTTCCGCGTAAAATGGCGTCTGCGCAAAGACGACGAAAGCCGCGCCAACCGCGCTCCCCGTGAGCGCATCGTCTTGTACAATCGCAAGCAGGCGACTTTCCGTGCGCACCGTGTCATACAAGAATTCCGAGCTTTCTGTCAGCGCTGACAGCGTCTCTGACTGCGTGCCCATTGAGCCGCCTTTGACAGCGGCTGCACGCGCACGTTCTTGTTGCTGTTTCATCTCCGCCTCAAATCCTGCATGGTCAATTTGATAACCAGCGTCTTCCGCCAGCTCTTCTGTCAGCTCAACTGGATAGCCATAGGTATCATAGAGTTGGAAGATGTCTTTACCTGACAGAGTTTCGCCCTTTGTCAGCCCTGACAACTTTTCATCAAGCAATTTCTGCCCTGCGTCAATTGTACGCCCAAAGCTTTCTTCTTCACGATTGATAATCTTCTGGATATAGTCGACCTTGTCTGATACTTCCGGATAGTAGCTGTACATGATCTTCCCAACGATCGGAACCAAACCTGATAGGAATTTACCCTCAATGCCTAGGCGTTTTCCGTGCATCACAGCACGACGAAGTAAGCGACGCAGGACATAGCCACGTCCTTCATTTCCTGGCAGCGCCCCGTCGCCAATCGCAAAGCTCAAGCTACGAATATGGTCTGCAATGACCTTGAAGCTCATATTATCGCCGTCAGGATTATAGTTTTTACCTGATAGTTTTTCAATTTCACAAATAATAGGCAGGAACAAGTCCGTCTCAAAATTCGTCTTCGCGCCTTGCATGACCGCCGTCAAACGTTCAAGCCCTGCGCCCGTATCAATATTTTTCTGCGGCAATTCCTTGTATTCAC
>JAIRUS010000056.1 GCA_031254295.1 Streptococcaceae bacterium
CGCTATGGTTCGCCCTATACAGCCGAGCTTGAAGCGCGCATCATGGCGGACTTGTCACAGCCTTATGTGCAAGGGCTGACCTTGCTTGGCGGAGAGCCATTTCTCAACACGGGGATTCTCATTCCTCTGATTAAACGAATCCGCAAAGAGTTGCCGGATAAGGATATCTGGTCTTGGACGGGCTATACTTGGGAGGAGCTGCAAGCTGAGACCGAGGATAAGCTCGAACTTCTTGGCTTGGTTGATATCTTGGTAGATGGACGCTTTGAGTTGGCGAAGAAGAATCTTAATTTGCAATTTCGGGGTTCGTCAAATCAGCGGATTATTGATGTGGGAAAGTCATTGAATGAAAAGAAAGTTTGTATCTGGGAGAAGCTGAATGACTCAACAGGTTCAAATATGCAAATACACAAAGAAAAATTAATTTAACAAGAGCAAGTTTTGCTCTTGTTTTGGTATAATGGAACTAATCAGAGTAGGATGTTTAGAAAATAGCCGTATAGGAGTTCAGAGTGAAAAGTAATAAGAGGTTTGTCGGAATTATAAGTGCAATCGGCGTTGTTGTAATGGCTCTAGGTATTTTTTTGTCGCAAACGCAGATTGTTAAAGATCAGGTGACTGTCTTGTTGCATCCGCTAAATCGACAGGTAAAAGTCTTGGCAAAAAAGGCCGAGTTAACGAGTGAGGGGGAATTTTTACTTCAAGCTTCTTTAGCGAAAATTGAAAATAAGCCATCGAATAAAATGACGGTGACGGATTTAAAGACGTCAGGTTTGGCTGGAAACTATACAGATAAGAAAATTATAATCTATGCGCAAGGCAATCAGTCCAACCAAGATGTAGAAGCCGTCACAGCCGTACATGAGATGCTACATGCAGCCTATGATCGTTTTTCAAGTGAAAAAAAGTTATCAATTGATAAGGCAATCAAAAGCTACGTGAATGAGACCAGCGATTCAACGATTAAAACGGTGATGAAGCATTATTCAGGAAAGTTTTCAGGTGTCAGTTATGCAGAGTTTTATGCAAGTATTGGCTCTTTGACAGACTTGGATGAGGTTCCTTATATTCTAAGTCAGAGTTATAAAATTTATCTTCATTCGAACTACGCCATGTATAGTCTCAATGTCTCTCAGGCAGTTGTCGACCAAATAACAGCTTGGCGTGAACCCTTGTCAGCTGATTTAGTGTCAATTTCAAAAGAGGCCGGGCTAAATAGTTACGCTAAATTCCTCTTAGCGGCTTCACAGACAGAACTTCAAGGTAGTGATACTTTTAGTCCAAATAGTTTATTTGAGAGCCAAGACGCGGTGATTGAGGGATATTATACTCCAAGTACAAAACGAATTTATGTATTTAAAGTTACAAATCCAGAAGTGACTGGAATGATGTCGGTGACAACCGCACATGAGATGCTCCATGCGGCTTATGATCGTCTTTCGGACAGCGATCGAGCGAAAGTCGATGCGATGATTCGAGCTTATATCCCAAATATCAAAAATCCAGATATCAAGGATGTTCTCAAGATTTATGGAGAAACTGAGCCAGGGCAAGAAATAAATGAACTCCATTCACTCCTTGCTACCGAAGAGGCAAATTTACCAAAAGGCCTAGAAGATTACTATAAGCGTTACTTTACAGATCGGGCAGCAGTAGTTGCGATTAATGCGCAGCAATCAGCTATTTTTGATAATATAAAAAATCAAATCAATGCTCTGAAAGCGACCATGGACGGACAATTAGCAACGATTAAAGCCAATGAAGCAGCTTATGATGCGCAAGCTGCTCAACTTTCAAGCGATGTTGCAATTTATAATGCGGGGGGAGCAGGTAGTTACACTTCACTGCTTGCAAGACAAAACGCATTAAATGGTCTGGCGGCAACAATTAACGCAGAAATTGACGAATACAATGCTGAAGTTCCGCAAATCAATGCCTTAGGTGGACAAGCCAACGGACTTGCAAGTTCAATTGGAAAAACAGGTAGTTAAAATTTGAGAATCAAAACTTCAGCAAATAAAACGTATAAAATTTTACTTTGCCAA
Source organism: Streptococcaceae bacterium (assembly GCA_031254295.1). Taxonomy (GTDB): domain Bacteria; phylum Bacillota; class Bacilli; order Lactobacillales; family Streptococcaceae; genus Lactovum. The sequence continues at coordinate 2,046 of JAIRUS010000056.1, forward strand.
AACAAATGAAATTTGATAAAATCAAAAGCGAGCATCAGAGACAGCAGAGTCCAAAGTAAACAAAATAAAAGAAATGGAAGTTCGCATTAAAGGACTTCCATATAATTGAGAGGTGTCCGAGAGGTCGAAGGGCTCTGCCCACTAGAAATCTGTGATTTCGTGTGGCATAGACACCGTAGACCAAGCAAACAAAAACAAACACGTGGAAGTTCAACTTAAAAGACTTTCACTGTATATGGAGAGGTGTCCGAGTGGTCGAAGGAGCACGCTTGGAAAGTGTGTAAACGTCAAAAGCGTTTCGGGGGTTCGAATCCCCTCCTCTCCTAAAACGTAGAACTGGGGGTGCAGCTCCAGTTTTTGTATTTTACAGCTCTAAATCCTAAATCTTTTTTGAAAATGTTATAATATAGCCATGCGAACATCGTATAGTGGTTATTACTCTAGCTTCCCAAGCTAGTGACGCGGGTTCGATTCCCGTTGTTCGCTTAGTTAGATCAATCAGAATATGTTGAAAATTGAAAGATAATAAGATTAAGCGGTGGAATAGCCGTTTTTTTGTTGCAATAGGCTTCAGTACAAATTTTTGAAATCTTAGCTTCACAGTATGCTTATGAAAAAGAGCAGAAAATCAGGAAACTTAAAAAGTTTGGAATAGATTTGGAGTAAACTCAAAAAAACTGCTTTCTGTTTGAATAGTTTTTTGATAAATAGTGCTTTCGATTTTTGGTTAGAAAATTAATGATTTTCCGAACGTTTTCTCCTTTTCTTATTCAAAAATCTTGAGAACATCATTGAAATCTCAGAATGAGCAGTTAAAATAAAAATGTAAAACAATTTACTGAAGGAGATTATATTGAAAAAGTACAAATGGAGAACGAATTCAAGTGTCATCTTAGGAGTTTTAGCTGGCCTTGTTTATTTTGGAACGTCTGCAAAGGTTGATATTGCGTCGGCAGACACACTTGCGACAGCTACAACTTTGACTGCTAGCACCGCAACTGTAAGTGCAACAGCCTCAAGTCCTGCGGTGAACTCTTCACAAACTGCGTCAAGTCAGGCGAGCCAACTGACCTCGTCGGCTGTATCTAGTTCCAGTAGTTCAACAGCTAGTTCAATGAGTTCAGCTTCTTTAACTACAAGCAGTTCAGCCCAGTCTCAAGATTCATTGATGCCTATTCAAATCTTAGGGATCAACGATTTTCATGGCAACATTAATACTTCAGGAACGGCAAACTTGCAGGATAGTGCGGGTTCTACGGTTACAGTAAAAAGTGCAGGAACGGCAGCCCTTTTGGCTGGATATCTGGATAGTGCCCAGTCAAGCTTTGTGGCTGCCAACCCTAATGGAGCTACCATCAGAGTTGAAGCAGGAGACATGATCAGTGCGAGTCCTGCAGCTTCAGCCTTGTTGGACGACCAACCAACGATAGCCGCCCTGCAGCAGATGGGAATTCAAGTAGGGACATTGGGGAATCATGAATTTGACAAAGGACTTGATCAATTAGTTCAGGTCATGAATGGGCAAGAGCCAACGGCTGGCCGCACTCCGGCTATTGATGCCTATTATGCTGCGCATACGGCTGATGAACTGGCAGGAAAATATCAGATTGTCATTTCAAATGTGGTGGATACGGCGACAGGAAAGATTCCAGAGGGCTTTAAACCTTACACGATTGAAACAGTTAAAGATGGCAATCAGACAGCGAAAATTGGCTTCATTGGGGTGATTACCCAGGAAACTCCGATTTTGGTTGTGGCGAAAAATGTTGCGGCCTATACCTTTACAGATCCAGCAGAAGCCATTGCTAAATATTCTGATGAATTACGGGCACAAGGTGTGAATGCCATTGTGGTACTTGGACACACAGGTTCAGTTCAGACAGGCTCAAAAATTGATGGTGAAACAACAGATATCATTAAAAAATTAGATCAAATTGATCCTGCAAATTCAGTAGATTTATATGTTGCAGGGCATAGCCACACCTTTACCAACGGTCTTGTAGATGGAAAACGAGTTGTGCAGGCAACTTCTTTTGGTAAGGCTTATGATGATGTCGTAGGAAATTATGACTTTGCGACGAATGACTTTGAGTCAACCCCAACGGCGCAAATCGTAGCAGTAGATCCTAAAAATACTCAGGTCAAGCCAGATATGGCCGTCCAGAAGATTGTAGATGAAGCTGTTTCAATCACCGGAGGAATCATTAATTCTCCAATTGGGCAAACCGCTCCGAATGGAACAATCTTGTCTACCCGAAATACAAACGCCAATGCAACTTATGGCGAAAGTCCACTCGGGGATTTGGTAACGCAAGCCCAACTCTATGAGGCGAATCAAGTAGCTCAAGCTGACATTGCCTTTACCAATAATGGCGGAATTCGGGCAGATATCACTGCCACTCCAGATGGAACGATTACTTGGGGAGCCGCTCAAGCCGCTCAGCCATTTGGTAACGCCCTTTACATTGTAGAAATGACAGGTAAGCAAATCGCGGCGGTTTTGAATGAACAAACTTTCGGAACTAAAGTTGTGGGTGGAAGTGATTACTGGCTACAATCTTCAGGATTAACATACACTGTAACGGATAATCCTGATAAGACAGATCTTGAACATCCATATGTTGTGTCCTCTATGACATTGGATAATGGGACAAAAATTGATCCAACAGACACGACAAAGAAATATCACGTTGCGATCAATGAATTCCTCAAAGGAGGTGGGGATGGATTCTCTGGCTTTAAGGAAACTAAGATTGTAGGAGCGCTTGACAGTGATACTTATGCCTTAATCAATTATATTAAGGCGCTAACTGCTAAGGGAGAAAAAGTGCCACTTACTTATAGTGTACGGAAAACTTATGTTTCAAGTCAGAACAAGACTATTGGGCAGCAAGTTAAAAACTCGCCGACCTCATTAGCGCCTATAGCTCAATCAATGGTCGCAAGTATTGGGACTTCATCTGCAAGCTCTCCTGCTAAATCGGATAAAACAAAATTACCAAATACGGCTGATAAGGAGGATTCAGAAACCTACCTAGTTGGTGGAGTCTTGATTGTTGCAGCTCTTACAATGGCGACATTTCTTAGGCGGAAAAAAGAAATTTATTTTTAATGAGCCATGGATAGAAAAACAGCACATGCTTGCTGTTTTTTTGATAGAATAGGTGCAATGACTAAAATTCTTGAAATCTCAGGTTTACAGTATGAGTACGAAAAAGAGCAGGATATCTTAACGCTTGATAATATATCTTTTTCTGTTGAGTCAGGTGAATGGTTGGCAGTAGTTGGTCAAAATGGATCCGGAAAGTCGACAATGGCCCGTCTGATTGACGGCTTGCTTGAAGCAAAGTCTGGCACTGTCAGGATTGATGGTGAAAGCTTGACGAGTGAAAATGTCTGGGATCTTCGCCGTAAAATTGGCATGGTCTTTCAAAATCCAGATAATCAGTTTGTCGGGGCAACTGTTGAAGACGATGTGGCATTCGGTCTGGAAAATCAGGGAATTCCACGCGATGAGATGCTTGTAAGGGTTGAAGAAGCGCTTAAGCAAGTCAATATGTTGGATTTCAAGACAAAAGAGCCAGCGCGTCTTTCTGGTGGACAAAAGCAACGCGTCGCAATAGCTGGAGTGATTGCGCAACGACCAGAGATTATTATTCTTGATGAGGCGACCTCAATGCTTGATCCGACAGGACGAGATGAGATTATGGCAGTTATTCATGATATTAAGAAGAAATATAACTTAACCGTGCTCTCTATCACCCATGACCTAGAAGAAGCTTCTCAAGCAGATCGCATCATGGTTCTCCAAAAAGGGGAACTGGTTCAGGACACAACACCAATGAAACTTTTTAGTGAGCAAGAGAATCTGATTGATTTTGGCCTTGATTTGCCATTTTCATCAGCGCTTGCACATGATTTGCGAAAGCGTGATTTCAAATTGCCAAGCGGTTATCTGACAGAGGACGAGCTCGTCGAAGTTTTGCTTCAGAACAATCTAAAGTAAGCATAGAGCAGACAGTAAAAAAATAAATGATTGAATTTAAAAATGTATCTTTTGAATATCAGCCTAATTCACCTTTTGCCAGCAAGGCGCTTTTTGATATTGATTTAAAGATTAAAGATCATAGTTTTACAGCCTTGATTGGGCATACAGGCTCAGGTAAATCTACACTAATCCAGCATTTGAACGGCCTACTAAAACCAACCCAGGGAATAGTCTACATTTCAGACCTAGAGATCAAGCCAGAGAGTAAACAAAAGGATATAAAATTAGCTCGTCGTACGGTTGGGGTAGTTTTTCAATTTCCAGAGGCACAGCTCTTTGAAGAGACGGTGCTAAAAGACGTGGCCTTCGGCCCTCAGAACTTTGGCGTTTCACAGGAAGAAGCGGAAATAACGGCGCGTGAGATGTTAAGACGTGTAGGTATTGATGAAGAACATTTTGATAAATCTCCCTTTGAGCTTTCGGGCGGACAGATGCGCCGTGTGGCGATTGCGGGGATTCTCGCAATGCAACCTAAAGTGCTGGTGCTTGATGAACCAACAGCAGGTCTTGACCCAAAATCGCGTTTGGAAATGATGAAGATGTTCTATGAGCTACATGAAACACGAGGATTAACTGTTGTGCTTGTCACACACAATATGGATGACGTAGCAGATTACGCCGATGAAGTTTTCTTGCTTGAAAAAGGTAGGATTATCCAATCTGGTCTTCCATCAGACGTTTTCCAAAGTCCAGAATTTTTGACGAATCACCAATTAGGTATTCCAAGAGCAACTCAATTTGCCCTGGCGCTGAAAAAACGTGGTCTAGAGTTTGAAAAACTTCCTATCACACGTCAAGAACTTGTGGAGATGTTAGGGATGTTTAGAGACCAGTCAAAGGAGGAAAAACGTGGATAAACTTATCATGGGACGTTACATTCCTGGAAATTCTGTGATTCATAGATTAGACCCTCGCTCAAAACTCTTAGTAATGATTGCCTTTGTTTTTGTAATTTTTCTTGCGAATGACTGGTTGGGCTATGGATTACTTGTTGCTTATACCTTTCTTGCAATTTTTCTTTCAAAGATTCGGATTGGTTATTTCCTACGGGGACTTCGACCGATGCTTGGCCTTATCTTATTTACAGTTATCTTCCAGATGCTTTTTACTCCAGGCACACATCTGGTTTTCAAGTTTTGGATTATCAATATTACAACTGAGTCGATGATTAACGCAGTTTACATCTTTTTTAGATTCGTTTTGATTATCTTTATGTCGACCATTCTGACGTTGACAACGCCACCTCTTACCTTAGCAGATGGGATTGAGACGGGTCTATCTCCTCTAAAAAAGATAAAAGTTCCTGTTCATGAACTTGGTCTTATGCTCTCTATCAGTTTGCGCTTTATCCCGACACTGATGGACGACACGACGATGATTATGAATGCGCAACGGGCGCGTGGTATGGACTTTGGTGAGGGTAATCTGATTCAAAAAATTCGCTCCGTCATCCCGATACTGATTCCACTTTTTGTAAGCAGTTTTCGACGAGCAGATGACCTTGCGGTTGCAATGGAATCCAGAGGTTATCAGGGAGGTGATAATCGAAGTAAATATCGCCTGCTTAAATGGCGGAGAAATGATAGTTTATCAATTTTCTCACTTTTACTTGTGATACTGTTATTGATAGCTTGGAATAAGTTAAAATAAATGATAAAAATAAATCTATAATCTACTATATTATTCTAATTGAATCTAATTGAAAGGAGTTCTTATGATAACTGATTTAACCGTCATGCTTTATGTTGAAGATGTTGCAAAATCTGCAGAATTTTGGCTCAAACTTGGTCTCAATGAAGTCTTGCGCCAAGACTTAGGAGAAGGACATCTAACGATTCTTTTGATGCTTGGACACTCTGGTATGGGGGTTCAACTCTATGATAAGGATTTTATCCGCCAAACAGAGCCAGAGCTTGTGGATACAAAACCAGCGATGCTATTTTCAGCTGATTATATTGATGACATCTATACGGCATTGAAAGACGGGGGCTACCAAGTGAGTGATATTGAGCCCTACGGTGAAGATAGCTATTTTACATTTATCGACCCAGATGGTAATAAATTTACAATGTTTGGGGAGCAGGTTGGCCGCGAAGCTACTGAAGAAGATTTGAAAGAGTTTGATCGCAATATCCGTAATCTGATTAAGATTGATTTTCTTGAATTGGAAAAAATGTCGCGTCCAAATTACATCTTTTTTGGACGTAGAACTTGTCCGTGGACGCGTTATATGGCACGTAAATTTCCCGAACTCAAAGTGCCAATGTACTGGGTGAATACGGAAGGAACAGATGCAGAACATCCAAGTCGCCGAAAATATAATGTTAAAACTGTACCGACGTTGATAAAGCGTGCCTCTAATGGCATGTTTGTTAAGTTTAATCCAAAAACGGATAGTTTTGAAAATTTTGTGAGCTAATATGGAAAATACCAATATATTAATAAAAAATCCCTTCCAGACTGAAGAAAATCAGAAAAATATAAAGCAACTTGAAAAAATGGCGCGCAATGGTTCTGAGTTTCATATTGATTTATATGAGCGTTTGGAAAAGTTACAAATCCTTGTGGCTAATGTGATTGAAGACTTATCACATAAACAAGAGGCTTACAAAAACACAAGTTTAGCAATAAATGACTTAAACCAAAAAATTCACAGTGAAGAAACAACACTCAGGAAGTCTAAAAAAGAACTGGAAAGATTTAGTTTACAAGTCAAAGATCAAAAAGATGATGCAGCCGATCAAGTTATTCAGCAGGCATTGAAGCTACTGATTGATGGCTACCAAATGAAATTCAAGGCAGCGAACTTATCGCTACAGCGTTATCAAAGAGAGTACATAAAGAGGCGAGAGCAAGAAAAACTTGAAAAACCGGCCTTTAAAGAAGCAGAGATTTTTGCAAAAACAGAAATCGAAAGAGCAGAAGAAGCATTAGCGCGTCTTTCAAATCTCTCGACTTTATCTAGTTCTCCGTCAAATGAATCAGGGAAGTCGCTAAATCTTTCTCGAAAATTAGAATTTAAAGCTGATGATGATAATGAGGAGGAAAATTTAAATCCATATGCTGGTATAGACGAAAATGGATTTTTCGGAGAATAAAAAAAGCCAACTGGCTTTTTTTATTTCTTTAATAACAGAACTAACTTAGCCCTTATAACCTCTGAATAAAACCTTATCAATATCTTTGTAGTCGAAGCTAAAAATATGACTTCCTTCCGTATAACCTGCGGGATAGATAACAGCACTGTATTCTTTTTTGCTTTCGTTTTCACTTATTTTAGAAGAAGCAATAATCATTATAGGAATATCAACAGTACGCTTTTTTAAAAGTACAACCGAGCCAATCGGAAGATTTTCAGTTTCAGTTTGTGTAGCAGATACTTCAACGATTGAGTCAAGGTCAGCAAATGAACTAGAGTTTGAATTTTGTGTAGTTGAACTGCGAAGTATAGCAAAATCTTGAAGACGCGCATTATAGAATTGCCAAGATGTCTCAAAAACACTTTTTGTTTGATTGAATTCATTGAGTTGCCGTCTCAGAACAAGTATCATTTCGTCAAGGATTTTTATAACAAATTCACTCTCTTTTTCAGAAAGAGCTTGCGGAGCTACAGCGACTTGTTCCTGAAGCTCTGAAAAATTACTTTTAAATGTAAGATACAGCTGAGTGAGTTTTTGTTGATTTTCAATAACTCCTCGTTGCTCGTCAGGAAGAAATTCAAAACTTTTAAAAATTTGTGGATTTTCTAAACTTTCAAGATCAGGTGCGTCGGGAACTACTTGGCTTTTGAGAGTTCTCCAACTTTTTTTTGCTGACTCAAAATCGCTTTGAAGACGAGAGACTTTCTTTTCTAACTCTTTATTCATAGAAATATTATATCAAACGTTGGCAAACGATGTAGGGAAATAGAAAACATATTATTAAGGATAAATTTGAAAATCAAGTGGCTTTTATTTAAAAGTCGATTTTTTTAATAAGTCCCACTTGACAAGTTAAACAGGTTGGTCTATAATACTTGTGTTAAATATCAAATTCTAAAGGGGAATTTATGAAGACAAAAAATACGAATTTCCGTACTTGGAAATCGGGTAAGTCGTGGCTCTTTGCCGCATCTACTCTTGTTGCAGTAGCAGGTGTTGCTGCCGCAACTACTGTACCAAGTACGACAGTATCTGCTCAACTTATCACGACGAGTACTAACAATAATAATACTGGCGGTACTGATAACACAGCAACCGGTGGGTTAGGTTCAGATGCTGCTGCAGGCGCAAACAATGCCTCTCTTGCAACAGATACAGGTGTTTTACATCAAGATAATGCCCAAATTGCTCAAAGCACTTATGCAGGTTCAGCGACAGCAGCTCCAAACGGTGCAAAAGAAACGTCAAATATCACGAATACTGCAGGTAGTTATACTGCAAATAGCACAAACTTAGACTCATCATATGCAAGCAGTGCTTTAGCGTTGGCAGTTCAGTCGGGTACAGGAACATTGCTTAACAACGCAGGTGCAATTGATGCAGGCGTTTCAGCAGCATCAAGTGTGAGCTTTGACGTAAGCCAAACGCAACAAGTTCCTAAGGGTCAACCTCAGATGGACATTTTCTCAAGCGGAAACTACTCGTGGGTAGTGACAGCGCCTGGAGATTTGGTTGATGCTGGTATTAAGGTTGCAGACGTAAAATCAACATTTAGTGCAAACCAAGAAAATGATACAACTCTCGGAAATCCTGCGGGTGGTAACATCATGATGCAGTCAGATGTTGCAGTAGCACAAACTATTGGTGGCACTTTCGTTCGTACGAACGAAGGCAATGCTACAGTGCTTAACTCAGTTGCAGGATCGTTCGCTTCAGCAGCAAGTATTGCAGCTTATGAGGGTTATTCATATGCAGCCGCAGCAAATTCAGCTTCAGCAGCAGGTAAATCAGATATTGCAACGTCATTGACTTCATTGGCTTCAAGTCTTGCTTTACAGGCTACATCTCTTGTTGCGCAAGCTTCACTCGCTATTAATAATGGTCAAGATGCCCTCCGTGCTTCATACGTTGCAACTCAAAGCCTTGCAAATTCACAAGCAGCGGTTGCACAGACAATGGAAACTTCCTATGCAGCACTTGCAGCCTCAGCACTTTTGGCAGGAAATTCCGCAGCTTATAACTCATATGTTGTATTGACAAGCTCAGCAGCTACGGATTTGTCTAACTATGAGTCCATTGCAGCGGCTGCGGCTAAGTCAGGTGCGGGGTATGTTCAGACAACCACTGCTTCAGCGGCCGTTGTGACAATTGACTATGCAACTGATGGTGGGGCAACAACAGCGATTCTTGATGCTGTGACAACTGCTTTGAGTGGAACTTTTGATGGCATTCTACAAATCTTTGGTGGTATTGACAATCTTTCAGCTATGGTTGTTGGCGGTGTTGGCAGCTTTATGGACTGGATTGGTAAATATGCAGGTGTAACAAACCTTGGTAATGAGCTTGATAACTGGGCACACGATGCTTATGCGGCAGCAGCCTCAGTTGTATCTGTTTATGATCAACTCAATGACGCTAAAACAAATGGAATCTCAGAGAGCTTCCTTGCTTCTGTCAGCGAAACTGCGGCAGGAACTTTCGTTGTAAATGGTGGAAATCATGGTTTCCTACAGGCGATTTCAAATTGGGTTGGAAACGAAGTTGGAGACTATGTTTCAGCTATTTCTAACCTTGTCGGTGCATTCTTGACAAGCGCTCGCTTTGACACTTATCAAAGTAATGGATCAGCTCTTGGAAATATCCTCACAGCAGGTCTTAATGCCTTTGGTTGGGTTGGTAATATTGTCGGGGGCACTTGGAACACAGTCGTAGAGACTGTTCAAAATGCGATTTCAGGTGTTGGCGCAGTCGTTGGTCAATCTTTAGGTGCTCTTCTTGGAACAGCTGTTGGTGGTACACTTGATATTGCCAATGCGGCGAATGTTACAGCAGCAGCAGCAGCAGGTCTAGGAGGTGTACTTGGACTTCCTGCCATTGCTCAAATCGTAGTCGTTCTCGATGGTATTGCGGGTGTAGCAGTTGCAGGTACAGCACAAATTCCAGCTGTTACAGCGACAGCCACTATGACACTTGGCTTTACGGCCAATGACCCATCAGCTTCTATTACTGAAAACCTTCAAACAGCAAACTACTATTATGATGGACAGTCAGCTGTTTCAGGAGCGAAACAAAATGGTGTATTTGTTCCTGAAACATTCATGATTGATCCAACTCTCAATGGAACAACTTCTAATGAAAACAATCTTCAAACAGGTAGTATAAATTCAAATGGTCTTCACGCAACTGAAAAGGGATACACAACAGTTGTTTATCAGATGAATGGTCAACTTGCAGCTACAACGATAACTACAAAAGACAGTACAACTTTCTCTGTTAATGGTCAGTTGATTGACCCAACTACTGGAAACCCAGCTTACTCAGCATCGGATAATTTGGTTTCAGCAGTAAATGCCTCAGGGGCAAACATTGCCTCGAGTCTTGTGGCAACTGGTCTGCCAACTGCTAGCTCAGCTGCTTACAACGCAACTGTAACGTTTACAGACCCTACAACTGGTACATCTGCCTCTGCAACTGTTCACGTTGCAAAACTTTCAGATACTTTGAAGGGGGCATATAGCGAAAAAGGCTTTACATCAGCTCCAGGTCAATTGGCTTATGATTTAGTTACGATTGACAATGACATGATAGATGCGAATACAACACAAACTGCTACAGGAGAACTCTATGATCAAACTGGACGCGTGGTTGGAACCGCCACTACAACAATTGTGATGGATAGCCTTGGTAACGGTAGTGGAATCCTTGTTTATAACTTTAACGGAACAGGCGTTACATTCGTCAAATCAAGTGTTCACTTCTCAGACCCAATCGTAACGCCAATCGGTTCTGGCGGTACGTTGATTGGAACAGGAGTACCTGCTACGACAACAGTGTCCTATGTTCTCAATGGTACAACTACACCTGTTAAGACTGCTACAACAGTTTCAGTATCAGGAAATGTTGGTGAAGATGTCACAGTTCCAGCTGCTCCAGTGGCTACAACAGTTGATCCACTAGGTCAAACAGTTACAGGAACGCCTGTTTCTGTAACTTACAACGGGATGGTTGTAACATCAGGTAGCACAATTACGCTAACTGAAACAGGTACGCTTGTTTACTCTTATAGTTTCAGCTCATCATCTACTGGAACACCAACCTCATCAACTGCAACACCAGCGACAACTGCGGTATCTTATGTTGTAGCAGGTACAACAACAGCAGTTACGCCTGCTACAACAGTTTCAGTATCAGGTAACGTTGGTGATGTAGTAACCGTTCCAGCGGCTCCAGTAGCTACAACGGTTGATCCGCTCGGTAATACAGTGACAGGCACGTTTGTTTCTGTAACTTATAACGGAATGACAGTAACGCCAGGTAGCACAATCACTCTAACTGAAACAGGTATGCTTGTTTATGCTTATAGCTTCAGCTCATCATCTACTGGAACACCAGTATCAGCTAGCTATACGGCTCCGACTATTGCAGCCCCAGCTGAAGTCGTGATTGCTGTTGGCGATGCCTTCACTCCTGGAACGGCAGTTGTTACAAACGGTCTAGTTACATCTTCGACAGGCTCAACTTCGACTGTAACTGGTACGGTAACAGTTGATTCAAGTGCTGTTGATACATCAAAAGCGGGCGTATATCCTGCAGTTTACACATTGACATTTATCAACCCTGTGACAGGTCAAACTGAGACAATCTCAGCAACTCAAGAAGTTATCGTAGTTCCTGTAAACCAAGGCGCAACAGGAGCGACAGGCTCAACTGGAAATACAGGAGCAACAGGTGCCAGTGGTGCAACAGGCTCAACTGGGAATACAGGCGCGACAGGTGCCAGCGGCGCGACAGGCGCTACGGGTGCTAACGGATTGAATGGAAAGAATGGTCTCAACGGTATTAATGGAGTAAATGGAGTGGCACGTCCAATGGGACAAGCAGCTACTTCATCTGCGAAAGCTCTTCCTTCAACAGGTGATGCTTCAGTAGTCGTTACAGAAGTTGCGGGACTTGCTCTTCTCGGTGGTGCGATGACTCTTACTGCATTGAAACGCAAGAAAAAAGCTAAATAATCTAGCTTGATTTAAATGGTAATTAGAGGATACTTGTTTCTTGAGTATCCTTTTTTGTTACTTTGTGAAATATAAAAATATAAAGTCTGCGAAAAGAAATGTAAAATAATTATACATAGGTATATTTTGGTTTACTTTAAGTTTTTTATGTGGTAAAATAGGACAGATAATTTGGGTTGGGGAATCCAAAAGGGGAGTTTATAAATAGTGAAAACTAAAAAACTAGAACAAATTACTAGGGTCGAGCATTTTAGGACTTGGAAGTCTGGAAAATCTTGGCTTTATGGAGCTACAGTTATCGCCACATTAGCTGGAGGAACTGCTGTTAGTCAAAATGTCAGTGCAGCTGTAACTTCACCTTTGTCGGCAGCAGCACAGGCAATAGATATGTCTGCGTCGCCAGCAAGCTCAGTAGTTGCTCCATCTGCAACTATTTTAACTATTTCTTCAGCAGTGCAATCAAACATCGCTTCAGCTGTGAATTCTATCGATTCAAGCTCTGCGCAGAGTTCGGTTGTTTCAAGTGCTGTAGCGACAGCGTCAGAAGTTGCAGCTTCAATCGTATCAGCTAATTCTGATGCGATTGTTTCGGTTGTAAATGCCTCAATGGTAGTTGCGGTGGATGCGACGTCTGCAGTAGCTTTAGCAGCTGCCTCGTCGGCAACTATTATTGATCAATTAGTAAGTGGCGCAAGTGATATTGCTTCGACAGTTGGTTCAGTTGCAAGCGCAGCAGTTTCTGGAGGAATTGCAGGTGTGACGGGAGCGATTACTACTGTTACTTCAATGGCTGGAACACTTGGGTCAGGTATTGCTGATTTAGCAAGTAGTGTAGCTACAGCAGGGACTGCAGCGCTTAGTGATGCAGCCTCTGTTGCGGGAAGTATTGCTTCTGTCGCGATTGCTGATGCGACATCTTTAGCCTCGACTGCAGGAACAGCAGCCAGTGGAGCAATTTCTGCTCTGGCAAGTACTGCAACAGCAGCAGCCAGTGCAGCTACAGCTTTTGCTAGTCAGGCAGTAGCTGCAGGAGTAGCGACTGCAAGTAATGCAGCTACATTTGTTGGCTCAGTAGCGAGTGGTCTAATGTCAGGAGCTGCTAACCTTGCTTCGGGAGCAGGCTCAATGGTTGCTAATGTTACCACAGGTCTTGTGAGTGCGGCGAGTGGTGCGATTTCAACAGCGGCTAATTTTGTATCTAACGCTGTGGCGACAGGCGCAACGACTCTCTCCACTGCGGGAAGTTTCATGGGCTCTCTTGCTGGAGCAGCCATCACAACAGCTCAAAGCATGGCCTCTGCAGCAGGTTCAACGGTTGCTACAGCTGTGACTGGGCTTGTCAATGCGGCAAGTGGTGCAGCTTCATATGCGGGTTCATTAGTAGGGGCAGCAGTTACTGCTGGATCCACTTCATTATCTGACGCAGCAAGTTTAGTGTCTTCACTTGGTTCACAAGCCTTGACAGCTGCTGGTAGTCTTGCCTCAGCTGTCGGTTCAGCTGCTGCAGGAGCAGTCAGTGGTCTTGGCTCGATGGTAGCAAACGCAGGTACATGGCTTGTATCTGCAGCCTCAAATGCAATTGCTGCAGGTACAACAACATTGAGCAGTGCAGCGACTTGGCTTGGAAGCACAGCAAGTGGCTTACTTACCGCTGCTCAAAGTCTCGGAACTACAGCAGGTTCAATGGTGAGTAATGTTGTTTCAGCAGTTACAAGTACGGCTGCGAGCCTGTTTAGCGTAGCGACATCAATGTTGAGTAACGCAGTTACAGCAGGACAGACAACATTGTCAGATGCTCTTTCAACGGTTTCAAGCTGGGTTACAAATATTGCTTCTGCCGCTCAAAGTATGGCAGGTCAAGCAGGGCAATATCTTTCAAGTCTAATGAGTAATATTGCCTCAACTGTTGGTACATGGGTTCAAAATGCTGTCAACACAATTACAGCAATTCCAGGCCAAATTTCGAGTGCTCTATCTTCTCTTTGGAATTCTATTCAACCTTTGATTTCAAATATTCAAACAGCACTTGGCAACATTTGGAATTCGATTACTTCGGCAGTCGGATCACTAGCTAACGACGTATTGAGTGCACTCACAAGTGCTTGGAGCGGATTGAGTTCACTTCTTAACAACATGCTAGAGCCTTTCCAAGATGTCATAGATGGTATTGGTTCGGTAATTACTGGCTTAGCTGATGGGATTGAAGCGGCGCTTAATCAACTAGGTACTTTCCTATCTAATCCGTCATGGTTGACAAATTTACCACAGACTATCATGGATGCCTTGACAAAGGCATGGAACGGCTTCACAACTATGCTGTCAAATGCATGGAATCAAATTTCAGGCCTTATTTCACAGGCTGTTAATTGGGTAGCAGGTATTCCACAATCCGTTATGACGAGTCTTACTAATTTCTGGAATAGCACAGTTCAACCTGCTTTAGATGCACTTAATACTGCGCTGCAAAACTTATGGAATTGGGTGAATTCAATTCATTCCCCAGCTCCAGTAGTGGCAAATATTGACACACATGATTCTACTATTCCACAGGGGTCAACATGGACGGCTGCAGATAATTTTGCAAGTGCAACGGATACAGCTGGTAAGGCTATCAGCCTCTCAGATATTACGACAGTTGGCTCAGTTGACACAACAACGCCTGGAACCTATAGCGTTACATATATTTGGACGAATCCAACAACTGCTGCTCAAACAAAGAGCACTGCAACAATAGTTGTCACGCCAGTAGTAACAACTCCTACAAATTCTTCTAAACCAATCTTAGTTACGGTTGATACAGTTCTTCCGTTGAATGCCGTTTGGAATCAATACGATAATTTCAAGGGTGGAACAAATAGTACAGGGACGGCAATTTCAAGCTCAAATGTAACAGAGTCGGGAATTGTTGATACATCTAAAGCTGGTACTTATACTGTTACCTACACTTATGTAGACAGTGCAACCGGCATATTAGTAACTCAAGCAGCTAAAGTATTAGTCCAAGCTACTACAACAACTCCGACAGTGAGTCAAGCTCCAGTTATTACTACAAGCCCGATTTATACTTGGATTGGTAATTCAGTAGTTGTGACAGATGTTTTGACAGCCGTTACAAACTCTGATGGTAGCGCTGGAGATTTATCTAAGGCAATCATCTCAGGTGCAATTGATACATCTAAAGCTGGCACTTATCCAGTCACTGTTAGCTATACAGATCCAACTTCAGGATTGACGACTACAGCTACGGCTGAGGTCTATGTAGCGAGTGTGTTATCAAATCTCTTTGGAGCATACCAAACTACTGGCTTCCAAGCTAAGACAGGCCAGCTTGCTTTTGATACGGTTAGTATCAATAATGCAAAACAACAAGCTGGTACAACACAGACTGTAACAGTTACCCTTAAAAATCAAGCAACTGGTGCAGTGGTTTCAACGGCCTCTGGAACATTGACACTTGATAGCAATGGTTACGGTGATGTAACCGTAACAGTTCCATTTGATGGAACAGGGCTTGATGGGACAACGCTTGTATCAACGGTTTCATTTGCACAAGCCATGACAGCGGGTACGATGTCACTCAAACGTTCTGTTAGCTTTGCGTCAGCCTCAGCACCAATAGCAATAAGCCTTGCTTCTGCAAGGCTTGCAAGTACAGGTATTCCTACTGTTAATTCAACTGGTTCGCTCACATCAGCACCAGCTCAGCCAACTCCAGTTGTGGCGAATACAAATATTTCTTATGTTATTGATGGCACAACGACAGCTGTTAAAACTCTTACAACAGTTTCAGTATCAGGAAATGTTGGAGATGTTGTAACAGTTCCAGTAGCACCAAATGCCGATATCGTTGATCCGTTAGGTAATCCTGTATCAACAGAGTTTAAATCCATAACTTATAATGGCGTTTATGTGGTAGCCGGTGAATCAATCACATTGACAGCGTCTGGTAGTCTTGTTTACCATTACTCATTTCTTTCATCAAGTGTTGGAGCTCCAGAACATGCGGTCTATGTAGCCCCGTCAATCACAGCGCCAAGTGATGTTACAATCCTAGTTGGAGATAAATTTACAACTGGGGAAGCTAAAGTAATATCAGGTTCTATTACTTCTTCAACAGGAGCGTCAATTCCTGTGACGGGTGATGTAACGATAAATTCTAGTGCGGTGAATACAGCGAAGGCTGGTGTTTACTCAGTAGTTTATACCTTGACATTTGTAAACCCTGTAACTGGTGAAACAGAAACTCTTTCGGCGACTCAGAAGGTAACGGTTATTTCAGTAACTAAGCCGATTGATAATCCACCAGCAGTTCCAGTCCCTCAGCCTCAACCTCCTGTAAGCAAGCTAGCACCGACTAAGCAAGTTGCTCTACAAAAAGCGGGCGAAAAACAGCTTCCAGCAACAGGCGAAGTATCTACTGTAATGCGTGAACTCGTTGGTTTTGCACTTCTTGCAGGGACGACGACATTGGCAGCTGTAAAACGTAAAAAGAACAAATAAAGACAACTAAATTTGTACATAAAAAAGACTCATTCATAGCAAATGAGTCTTTTTTATGTACAAATTTCTAAAAGCTTGTTAAAATAGCAGAATTTGCTATAATAAAATAACTGTATAGACGGTTTTAAACAAGGGGGACATAATGATTAACGGAATGACTGTGATGCTATATGTGAAAAATGTCAATCGCGCTGTGAATTTTTGGACATCGATTGGATTTGATGAAATTTTTCGGGTGTCACTTGGTACAAGCGAATCTGTTGCATTTTCAAATCCAGAATTTGGTAATGTGATGCTACAGGTTTATGAAGAATACTATATAAAAGAAGCAAATCCAGAAGTCCCAACGAACAATCCAAATCTTCTATTTTCAGTAGAAGATATTGAGTTAGCCTATGAGGCCATTGCAAAGGAAACAAAACGTATTTCAGATATCTTTGAGGTTGGAGAAGAATTTTCTTTCAGTTTCTATGATTTTGATGGAAATCAATTTGCTGTGCGTGGACCAAAAATAGAGCACGGATTGAGACAAAGTGATATTGAGAGTTATTTTAAGAATCTTTCAAACGCTAAGCTCATAAATGCACGTGATGTCGAGTTTTTACCAGATGCTTCGCTGATTTTCTTTGGCAATGTGACGTCTGCAGTCAGCCGAAAAATGGCGGAAGAACTTGCACAATTTCATGGGAATCTTAACTATGTAGATACTCAGAACAGTAAGATATCTTCAGACTTGAAGATTATCATGCAGAAATATTCAATTGTAGACGATATTGCATTGATTCGCCGGAATCAAGACGGAACATTCAAAGAATATACAACAGTTAATGAGGTACTTGGAGTCCACCCAACTGAAGAAGCTAAAATATGAAATTTGAAATTTTTGATTTAGAGCAAGCAAAATGGGTTGATTTAGATTGGACTATAGAGTTCAATCCTTTTTTGCTTGAAGAAAATCAAGAATTAATGGCAAGGCTTGAAAAGCTAGGACAGTCACCTAAATCTAAGTTTTATCTTTTGAATAGTAAAATGTCATTGCTTCAAAAGACACTAGAACAGGATATCGCCTTTTCAGAAAAAAGTCTAATGGAGCAACAAGACCTACGCAATCAGATTATTGAGCTTCAAGCACCAATTTTTCGGGCTTTACAGCCAGTTGACGAGCTAAAACAGGAAGTTGTCAGTCTTGAAAAGGAATATGATACTCTAGTAATTTCCGCTAATAAAACAGATGAAGTCATCCGTTCAGCTTTTGCGTTACTGATTCGTGGGAAGAAATATAAAGCTTCCTTACTTATGAATCAGATAAATATAGAATTTATTGACTCAGACTATTCAAAGAAGGTTTGGCAATTTAAAAAAGAGCGTGAAGTATTTGTACAGAATTGGGCTCGCATTCGCCAAGCTATCACAACAGCAACAGATATATTTGAGAGATTTCGTCCCGTACTTTCAAACGAAATTCCAATAGAATCAGCCTTTCCAGAATTTTTTGGGAATCAGCAATCGTCTGTAGAACATGAAGAAAAACTTGTGAACGTAGATTTTGGCGTTGCTACAGATGTGTTTGCCAATGAAATCAAGCCCTACAGTCACCAAAATATTATTGAATTTTTTAAAGAACTCGAAGAGGAAACGGCTTCTCAGTCAGTTGAGGAACTTCCTGAGGAGAATGTAGAAATTTTGCAAGAAGCAAAAACTTTTTACGACAATCTAGCAAAAGAAGAAATTGAACTAACAAAAGAAGTGGAGGCAGTGAAAGAGTCGGTTTCAGATAATCTGTTTCCAACAATTCAGGCAGTGTCTCCTGCCAGTCTTATCAAAAAGAATAAGTACAAAAAACGATTCGGGACACTTCAAAAATAAATCCATTTTTTATACTATATGGAGGTTTTCTTTTATGCCAATTACGAAACCGTTTGTAAGAAAGATATATAATTTTTAACATAAATAACAAAAAAGATGCTCATGGATGATGAAACATTTAGACCATTAAGAAAACACAAGTACGAGTGAAAATAAAATTGTTTTGATTCACTCTGATATCCCGTAACATTCCAAAGAAAGATAAAAGAAGAAGGCTCACACAATGATGAATCCAAATAACGGCTCACACCTCAATTCAGCGGAAATAATCGCCCAAGTTGAGGCAAGAAAAAAAGAGTTGGATAAAACACTTTTGACGACTATAAAATTGCTTGTCAAAACATTGAATTCAAAAAAGGTTGAGTTAGAAAGCCTTCTAGTTGGAGATAAAGAAAAATATCGCCGTGTCTCAGAAGAACTGCATTCCCACGATGCCGATTGGGAAAAGCTTGAAGAAACCAATAGACAGATTAGAACTTACATGGCATCTCCAGAATATTCTGTGGCCGTACTCAATGAAATGTTAGGAATGAGTGTGCAGAAATATTTTAAACAACAAAGAGAGCTCAAGGAGCCCTTTATTCGTGTTGCTCGTGAACTTGAGGGGCTCCAATCTGATATTGACAAAGCAAGCTATATGATTCAAAAAATGGGCGAAATGGAAGATGGGATGCTTAATCTTTTTTCATCTGAAAAAAGACTTGACGTTGAAAAAATCACAAGTTCTCTTAAACAGATACAAAAATTGATACGCGACGACAAGATTCCAGAATTATGAGGTAATATGAAAAAACGAATAAAACTTATTTTAGGTATTGGGAGTTCACTTATATTATTTACAGGAGGAGCATTGATAATGACACAGAAAACACCCTTTGATATTTTCTTGACGCATGATTTTACAGGAAAGCAAGAGGAGAAGGATAAACAAATTCGATATTATGAAACGGAAATTGCTAAAAAAGTCAAGCAGGAATTCC
>JAIRUS010000161.1 GCA_031254295.1 Streptococcaceae bacterium
GCTGAGAAATATTCAGAATTTGGAATTTCAAATGCTCTAAATGATACTTATTTTGCATTTTATGCACTAGGTTTGGGCAAGTTGTTAAAGTCAAAAGGGATTCTCGGATTCATTGCACCCAATACGTGGAAATTGATTGCATCAGCAAGAGATTTTAGAAAAGAGTTGTTAAATTCTTATCAGCTTGTGCAAATTATAGAACATATGAATAAAGTATTTTCTGATGCGACAGTTGATGTTGATACCTTAATAGTTAAGAAAGATAAGCCTGCAAAAGAAATTCAAATCCTATTTATGAATTTTGAAGTTGTTGAGAAATCAAATTTTGTTAGGTTATCGAATTTGACAAAACAAGAATTTATTAATCCTTATTTGACGGAAGATGATTATAAGCTGAAAGAAAAAATTGCTAAGCAGTCTGTATTTCTCAAAGATGAACTGATTATCAAAAATGGTGTAAAACCTTACGAAAAAGGAAAAGGAAAACCAGCACAAACAGCTCAAGTAATGGTAGAAAAGCCATTTACTTCGACTGTTAGAGTAGATGATTCATTTTCTCCTTTAATTGGTGGAAGTTCATTTCAGCGTTATAAACTTTTGTGGAACGATGATAATTGGATTCAGTATGGCGATTGGCTGGCAGCACCCCGTGAAAAAGCAATTTTTGAAGCAGAAGAAAAACTAATTTTTCGACAAACAAGTGATTCAATCATTGGGACTTTGATTGGAAAAAGCTATATAATGCGTAATAATACGCATATTGTTCTGAACAAAGAAAGCTCAGATTTTGGATTAAAATATGTATTGGCTTTGTTGAACTCAAAATTAACAAATTGGTATTATTGGACAATTAACCCTGAACGCGGCGAAGCAATGGCAGAGGTGAAGGCCTTCCATTTAGGGCTTTTACCATTAAAAAAACTTCCGATTATCGAACAAGAAACCCTATCAAATTTGACAGATAAAATGCTCTCTGTCAGCACTGACAGAAACAAAAAGCGTCAGCAATTTCTGACGCGCCTGACCGATAATTTTGAACTGACAAAAATTTCCAAAAAACTAGAGAAATTTGACAGCTTGACCTTCAAAGAATTTCTTTCTGAACTCAAAAAAGCCAAAGTCAGCCCCTCTCTAAAAGCCCAAGACGAATGGAGCGACTACTTTGAGGACTACAAAGCTGACTTGTCAGCACTGACAGCCGAACTCAATGTAACCGACGCCGAGATTGACCGCCTCGTCTATCAGCTTTATGAGCTGACGGAAGACGAGGTGAAGATTGTGGAGGGGGGAGAATGAGAATGAATAGAATAATCGATGGAGAAAATTCACAACTTAATATTTTAGGAAATGGATTTGATATTTTTTGTGGACTACATTCAACTTACTCAGATTTTTATAAAGCCAGGTATCATAAAAGAAATGAAGCCGGAGAATTTACTGACAAATATAATTTATTTTATAAAGAGATTGAAAGGCTTTTAAAGTTAGATATGGTAGGTATTACTGAAGAAGCTATAGGAAATTTTAAACATAAATCTGAAGAACTAGAATGGGAGATTACTCTATGGGACTTAGCTTTTGTATCGAAAAAAATTAAAGGTAAGGACTGGCAAGATGTAGAAACAGAAATACAATACTGGTTAAAGAAATTTAGGTATTTTGAAGAAATTTTAGAAAATCCAACAGGAATGGTAATGATTAATGTTGTAATTCCAGATTTAAATAAAATGAAATTAGAAGATTATAATCCAATTCAAGCAGGAACTATTCAGCATTTAAGTAATGATGTACTAAAGCTAACAAAAATATTCCTTGTATTCTTAAGAAATAGATATCTTGATAGGGTATTTACTTCTGAGGGGGAGAGTTACTCAGTTGCAATTTTAAAAGAATTAAATCTTTTTGAAAATGAATTTGCAAAATATTTGAGTAATGAAATAAAAAATACAGAAAGTTATTTATCAAATTTTAGTCTGAGAATTCAACAACTTTGTAATCTTGGAGTTGGTAGTGATAGAAACTATAAGTTCAAAAAACATTATTTTTTGTCTTTTAATTACACACTTGGGGAAATTACTAATCCATCTATTGTTTTTAACAATGTGCACGGAAAATTAGGATTGGCAAATACGATTTTCGGCATTGATATTAATGAAGGCGAACATAGTCGGGCAGAAGAACCGTACAAATTTGAAAGTATATTTACAAAAACTTTCAGGACGCTTTCGTTACCAAACTATGAAAGATTTTATGATGAAAATATCCGAACAATAAAATTCTTTGGTCATTCTTTAGGAGATGCAGACTATTCCTACTTTAGAACTATTTTTGATTCAGTTGACCTAATTAATAATTTTGATGTTAATTTAATTTTTGTTTATGTAAATTACTATGATTCAGAAAGAAAATTTGTTAATGAACTTCCCAATCAAGTTGAGCGCGTAAAGAAACTATTGCTGAGATATGAAAAAGAGAAAGGCACAAAAGGAAAAGATGTCGGATATATTTTCGATAAACTTAGAACTCAAGGTAGATTATCGTTTATTGATTTTAGAAAATTTACGGGCGAGCTACTCAGCTAATTTTAGAACAGAGATTTAATTGCGAAAATAAAAATGTAAAAACTCTTCAAGCTATTGATATAGTCCAAATTTGAATAAAAAATTCTTCAGTTTTCAAATTAAAATGATTTCACTTTAATTTTTATCTTTAATTTGTAGTGTCTACTTCAAAAAATGTTATAATAAACCAAAAAACATTGGAGATATTTATGGAGATTTTTACAGCAGGACAAGCACAAGAAATGGTCGATGCCATTCTTTTAGGGTACGAGGCTTATATTCAGGAACGTCTGCAAAAAGCAGTAGCGATGGAAGTTTCAGATGGTTACGCTTGGACTAAGGGCAATCACATTGACGATGCAGTAGCAAAGGCTAATCTTGGCTTTATTGAGAGTTATAAAAAGGATAGAGCGGGTGAATCTTGGGGCTATTTGAAGTTTATAAGTCAGTCTAAAGAACTCGGTCGAGTTTTGCTTTTAATCAAAAATGCTTCTCGTTTGAGGAAGACTTTTAATCCGAATGGTTCTAGTCAGTATCTTGTTGAGTTATCTGAGATTAGTAGTAATTTTGTATCTGATTTGAAGCTGAAAAATAAAATGGACATTGAGGGTGAGATTCAGCTTGATTTATTTTCGCAGGCAGATGTGCCAAATCTTTCAGAAGTCAAATCAGAGTTTGATGAGTTCTTCGTAGTGCTCTATGAGACAGACCAGAGTAAACAAATCATCAGCATCTCTGTAAATGTTTTGGACGTTCTAGATAAGCAGATTATTCAGGTTCAAGATTTATCTGATTTTATTCAGAGTTCGTCTGTAAGTCGAACACTTTTAGAAAATCCACAGGAAATCTCTGAGCCAAATGAGATTTCTCCTCAGTCCTTCCCATACATGATTCCAGAGCAAGAGGAGAAAGAAGCAAACTAATTTAGATTGGAAAAACAATGTTTAATGGAGAAAAGCTAGTAGAGCTTCGCTTACTGCATGGATTTAGCAGATTGGAGCTCGCGGAAAAACTTGAGCTAACAGAGCAAGCGATTTGGCAGTTTGAGACCAATAAAACAGAGCCCAAGCTCAGCCCAACCCAGTTTAGTCTTGCCCGTTTATTCAATGTTGATTTGTCCTATTTTGATGAGGAGACGAGCCCTAGCTATGTGAAAGCAGGCAGTATTGCTTTTAGAAATGCAGATATTACCTCAAAAAGGACGATAAAGATTCAAGAGGCTTATCTGAATAAGGCACATGAAATCATCAAATATTTGGAAAGTTTCTTAATTTCGCCAGACTGGATTTTCTTTGATTTAGTTCAAGAATTAAAGAGTCAAGAGTCGGAAAGTTTAGATATGGAAGCTCTGGCAAGTAAGGCGAGAAAAATGTTGGCTATTTCTGAGGATAATAGCGATATTCTCTACAAGCTTGAACTTTCTGGAATCAATGT
>JAIRUS010000162.1 GCA_031254295.1 Streptococcaceae bacterium
GCTGAGAAATATTCAGAATTTGGAATTTCAAATGCTCTAAATGATACTTATTTTGCATTTTATGCACTAGGTTTGGGCAAGTTGTTAAAGTCAAAAGGGATTCTCGGATTCATTGCACCGAACACGTGGAAATTGATTGCATCAGCAAGAGATTTTAGAAAAGAGTTGTTAAGTTCTTATCAGCTCGTGCAAATTGTAGACCATGTGAATAAAGTATTTTCTGATGCGACAGTTGATGTTGATACCTTAATAGTTAAGAAAGATAAGCCTACAAAAGAAATACAAATCCTATTTATGAATTTTGAAGTTGTTGAGAAATCAAATTTTGTTAGGCTATCGAATTTGACAAAACAAGAATTTATTAATCCTTATTTGACGGAAGATGATTATAAGCTGAAAGAAAAAATTGCTAAGCAGTCTGTATTTCTCAAAGATGAATTGATTATCAAAAATGGTGTAAAACCTTACGAAAAAGGAAAAGGAAAACCAGCGCAAACAGCACAAATAATGGCAGAAAAGCCATTTACTTCGCCAATTAAAGGAGATGATTCATTTTCTCCTTTAATTGGCGGAAGTTCATTTCAGCGTTATAAACTTTTGTGGAACGATGACAATTGGATTCAGTATGGCGATTGGCTGGCAGCACCTCGTGAAAAAGCAATTTTTGAAGCAGAAGAAAAATTGATTTTTCGACAGACAAGTGATTCAATCATTGGGACTTTGATTGGAAAAAACTATATAATGCGCAATAATACGCATATTGTTCTAAACAAAGAAGGATCAGATTTTGGATTAAAATATGTATTGGCTTTGTTAAACTCAAAATTAACAAATTGGTACTATTGGACAATTAACCCTGAACGCGGCGAAGCAATGGCAGAGGTGAAGGCGTTTCATTTAGGGCTTTTACCATTAAAAAAACTTCCGATTATCGAACAAGAAACCTTATCAAATTTGACAGATAAAATGCTCTCTGTCAGCACTGACAGAAACAAAAAACGTCAGCAATTTCTGACGCGCCTGACCGATAATTTTGAACTGACAAAAATTTCCAAAAAACTAGAGAAATTTGACAGCTTGAGCTTCAAAGAATTTCTTACTGAGCTCAAAAAAGCCAAAGTCAGCCTCTCTCTAAAAGCCCAAGACGAGTGGAGCGACTACTTTGAGGACTACAAAGCCGACTTATCAGCGCTGACAGCCGAACTCACCGCAACCGACGCTGAGATTGACCGCCTAGTTTATCAGCTGTATGAGCTGACGGAAGAGGAAGTGAAGATTGTGGAGGGGGAAGAATGAGTGATAAAGAACAAAATCTTATTATTGTTGGGAATGGTTTTGATAAGCACCATGAAATTCCTACAAGTTTTAAAGATTTCAGAGAGGCAGTAACTGAATCAAAACCCTTGATAAGAGATTTGTATCAAACTCTGAAATACTCGGATCTTCCAGTTGAGATGAAACAGAAATATCTTGAACAGTGGAACCGCGAGAACTGGTCAGATTTTGAAACCATATTTTATGTTTTAGCAAAATATGACATAGAAAAAAATAAAAATAATTCTGAGTCTAATTTTCATAGAATACAGGATAACATTGAGGGCTTAAAGAAGTTATTCAATAATTATTTACTTAAAATGATTCATTTAGAGTTTAAAGTAGACCCTATTCTAATTCCAATTTTTGAAGGCTCAAAGAAAGTTCTTACTTTTAACTATACTCCCTTTGTGGAAGATTATTATCTGCCTTCTGATTTAGAAAAGATTTTTCATATCCATGGAAAATTAGATATATCTGGATCGAATAACCACCTAATTTTCGGTGTTGCTAAGAATATAGAGAAAGAAATTAGAAATTTTTCTACTTATCAGACAGTGACTGCTGAAAAAGAGTTGCAGCGTGCAATGTTACTGATTTTTCCAGCGTTGAACAAAGAGCTTGAAAAAGAAACTTATGGAAGTAGGGATGTCTCTCCGTTAGCAGGAATAATAAATGATGGTCTACGTATTATGCTAGAAAATGAATCCGAATATCTCCACCCAAGAGAAGTCAATAAGACGGTTCATGCAAGTTTAGCAAAGGATTTTGCTCAATTTCGTCCGTTATCAGTTATTGAAAGAAAAAATTTTCATGATTGGAAAAACAGTTCAAAAATTTGCGAGAAACTTGAGGCATTAACAGAAGGTTATAAATTTCCAGAAGGCTCAGTTTACCCGATGCCTAACATTTATAAAAATTTTCAATATTTTTATCCTTATGTAACACTACTTGAAGATTTTGAATTACCCGTTCATATTTATATTTTGGGACATAGTTTAAAGTGTGATCAAGATATTTTTGAAAATATAGTTTCTAGTTATAAAGTCGCAAAAATTACATACTTTGCGCATCAAGGGGAAGATGGGAAAATGGATATTTGTGACAAAGATATTCAGAGGATATTTGGTGATGTGGTAA
The DNA here is from genome assembly GCA_031254295.1 of Streptococcaceae bacterium. GTDB lineage: Bacteria > Bacillota > Bacilli > Lactobacillales > Streptococcaceae > Lactovum. The sequence continues at coordinate 2,455 of JAIRUS010000162.1, forward strand.
TTGAACAAAAAAGTGGTAAAAATTTAGCATAAATTCTGATTCAGATTTAATTGCGAAAATAAAGAATATCAGTAATAACAAGGCTTTAAAGGTTATTGGATTTAGTTGCGAAAATAAGAATGTAAAAACTCTTCAAGTTATTGATAGAGTCCAAATTTGAGTAATCTCACTTTAATTTTTCCGATTATTTTGTAGTGTTTACTTCAAAAATATGCTACAATAAATAAAAAATATTGGAGGTATTTATGGAGATTTTTACAGAAGAACAAGCTCAACAAATTGTTGACACATTAAAGCTAGGGTACAATGTTTATATTCAAGAGAGGCTGGATAAAAAACGTGATATGTTTGCTTCGAGTGGTTATGCTTGGGTACGCGGAAATATTATTGACGACGCTTTTGTAAAAGCCAATTTAGGTTTTATCAATAATCCTGTAGTTGCTATAGCGGGACAGTCATGGGAATATGTGAAATTTAATGTTCAACATGAAGAACATGGGAAAATTTTGTTCTTAGTCAAAAATGGGACGAGACTAAATACTAGAGAACCAAGTGGTTATCTGCTGGATTATGCCAAAGCAAATCGTTCTTTGTTAAAAGAAATTACCACTATTAGTAGTGAATCTGACAAGAATACTAACTGGAATGATGGAGAACAGTTAGCTTTTGATTTGGGAATCATTGAGGGAAATGATTTTGAGGGTGATTTCGACTGCTTCTTTATTCTTGCATTTGAATTGGGTGAAGATAAGCAAATTAATTCTGTTGCTGTAACTGCTTTGGATGAGCAAGGGAGTTTACATGTGTTACAGAACTTAAGCCAATATATTCAATCCTCTCCAATTGAGCCGATTCAAGGGAAAGACGAAGAAATAAGAGGTCTAGGGGAAGAACTTGATGAACGACAAGTATTTGGTTATGGAGTTCCTATTGAGAGAGAAGAAGCAAACTAATTTAGATTGGAAAAACAATGTTCAATGGAGAAAAACTAACAGAGCTTCGCCTACTTTATGGATTAACTAGAGCGCAGCTCGCGGAAAAACTTGAGCTAACAGAGCAAGCGGTTTGGCAGTTTGAGACCAATAAAACAGAGCCCAAACTCAGTCCAACACAGTTTAGTCTTGCGCGTTTATTCAATGTTGATTTGTCCTATTTTGATGGTGAGAATGGCCAGAGCTACGTGAAGTCAGGAGCTATTGCCTTTAGAAATGCAGATATTACCTCAAAAAGAACGATAAAGATTCAAGAGGCTTATCTGAATAAGGCACATGAAATCATCAAATATTTGGAAAGTTTCTTAATTTCGCCAGACTGGAATTTCTTTGATTTAGTCAATGAATTAAATAGTCAAGAGTCGGAAAGTTTAGATATGGAAGCTCTGGCAAGTAAGGCGAGAAAAATGTTGGCTATTTCTGAGGATAATAGCGATATTCTCTACAAGCTTGAACTTTCTGGAATCAATGT
>JAIRUS010000172.1 GCA_031254295.1 Streptococcaceae bacterium
TTCCAATTGCAATGGCCTTATCAACAATTGCCTGATAGATTTGCTCATGCTTAGCTTTAGGGATTTTTTTAGAATCGTTGAGACCTGAGATTTTACAATTCTCGGGTAAGATAACGGCGGCAGCCACAACTGGACCAGCGAGTGGCCCTCGACCGACTTCGTCTATCCCTGCAATGAGACTTATTCCTTGGCTGTATAGCTCTTTTTCAAATAGTAGAAGTGCTTCTAAACGACTATCTTCTTGACGCTCAGTCTGAATTTGTTTCTTTCTTTGTTGGACAGCCATCTGCACGCCAGAGCGACTATCTTGTAAAAAAGTAGAGAAGTCAGGATGATCTAGGCTATCAAGTGTTGCCAGTTCAGCTTTTATCTCTTTAATTGTCTTCAACTTCATCTTCAATAACCCTGTCTAAGCAGAACTTCCCAAGCTTACCATTTCGCACATCGGTGATAAAACGAGTATAAAAGCGCTCATAAGCGTCTCTGTAACCGAATTTGCTTGTCAGGCTGACGATATAATCAGGAATAGAGTCAGAATCACCAGGCGCGAGCCCATAGATTTTTTCTAAACGATCAGGATGATTTTCGGCGAAATAATTTAGTCCATAAATGCAAACATCATCCTGTGGGTAGATATCATCTTTGATAGCTCCAGTTAAAGCAAGTTTCAATCCTACAGTCTGATCTTCAAATTTGGGCCAGAGAATTCCAGGAGTATCAATGATTTCAAGTTCTTTATTTGATCGAATCCATTGTTGAGAGCGCGTGACGCCGGCTTTATTGCCTGTTTTAGCTGAGGCTTTACCAGCCAAAGTATTGAGGAGAGTTGACTTTCCAGAGTTTGGAATCCCAATAACCATTGTACGGAGTACAGTGTTTACGATACCGCGTTCGGAATTTTTAGCAATTTTTTCAGATAGAAGTTCTTTGGCCGCTTTTAAAATTCTTTTTGTCGTGATAGGATCCTTGGCATTAGTAGAAAGAGCATGTCCAAAATATTCCAACCACTCATTTGTATTTTCAGCTAAATCTGATTTATTTAATATGATGAGGCGTGGTTTATCGCCAATGATTTTATCAAGCATAGGATTACGTGATGAAAGAGGAAGACGCGCGTCAACCACTTCAATAACAAAATCAACAAATTTTAATTTTTCTTGGACTTGATTTCTGGCTTTTGCCATATGCCCTGGAAACCATTGAATAGTTCGTGTCATCTGACCTCCTTTGATGTTTTAGTTTTAGATGAACGCTATGTTTTAATTATAACATAGCTTATGTGGCAATATAAGCGTAATTTCAATTCTCAATGTCATGAATGAAATAATAAAAGCCATGATTTTCATGACTTTATCAATAGTTTTAACTCTTGTCTATATTCTCAGCCCGCTTTAAAAGTTTGAGAACTCGTCTTTCTAACCATGCAATGAGAATCAGGAATAGCCCCCAGCCAAGAAATAAACTTCCAATAGTGCCTTCACCAGTCGCTGTCTCTTGTATGAAGACATGCTGAGGATTTGACGTTTCAACATAAACTGTGATTTTCTCGTCAAGATTACCATAATGGGGGAGAAATCTATCTCGAGGAGCTTCTTTGTATGTTTTTTCTTCAAAGCTGTATTTTAATAACTGATCATTAGTATCTTTTGGATCTTGTATAATCAGTGCAGTTACTTGAGTTTTTTCAAGCTTATGGTCCAGAAAATAATTACTCAAATGATAAACACCGGTAATCATCAGACCGATGGCAACTAAAATTATGATTACTCGAACGATAAATTGCCACTTTTCAGCTAGTTTTTTCATAAGTTTATTTTAACAAAATATCATAATAATAGCTATAGAGTGGGCATAATCTGCTATAATTAATACTATGCTCGAAAAAACAAATTATATTAATAACTTGCTAGATATCTATGAGGGCTTACTGAACCAGAAGCAAAACTCAGTTCTGAATATGTACTATGCAGAGGACTTTTCTCTCAGTGAGATTGCAGAAAATATGGGAATGACGAAACAAGCAGCTTCTGATTTAATCAAACGTTCAGAAAAAAAGTTAGAAAATTTTGAAGAAGCTTTGAAATTGTCAGAACTTGAAGCATCACGAGCTCGATTTATTCATAACTTAATGAAGAAATATGAAGGGCATTCAGAGCTCATATCTGATTTAGAAAAATTATTAGAGATTAACGGATGATTACAGGCATGTAACAGACTATATACTTAAGGAGAAGAAATGAACTTTTATAATGTTGGTATAATTGTGAACACACAAGGACTACAAGGGGAGGTCAGAGTAAAATCTTTGACTGACTTTTCTAGCGAGCGTTTTACAAAGAAATCTAAACTGGCTCTTTTTGATAAATCGGATAAATTTGTACAAGAACTTGAAGTAGTGCGCGGGCGTGAACAAAAGAATGTCTGGATTGTAAAATTTGTTGGTTTTGATAATATTAATGATGTTGAGAAATTTAAAGAATATACATTGAAAATTTCAGAAGAAAATCTGGGTTCGCTTGATGAGGGCGAGTTTTATTATCATGAAATAATTGGTCTCGAAGTTTTTGAAGGGACTGAGAAAATTGGTGTGATTTCGGAAATTCTACAACCTGGAGCCAACGACGTTTGGGTAGTAAAGCGAGAAGGCCAAAGGGATCTTCTTTTGCCTTATATCAATTCCGTAATTTTAAGCGTCTCAGTCAAAGAAGGACGTGTAAATGTTGAAATACCAGAAGGGTTAGATGATTAAATGCGCATTGACGTAATGACAATTTTTCCAGAGATGTTATCTCCTCTGAACCAATCTATGATGGGAAAAGCTCAGGAACGTAAGTTATTTGAACTCCATACACATGATTTTCGAAACTATGCTGAGAACAAGCAGCGTCATGTTGACGATATGCCTTATGGTGGCGGTCAGGGAATGCTACTGATGCCCCAACCGATTTATTCATGTTATGAGGCGATTCCAAAAACAGCAGGAACTCCACGTGTGATTTTACTTGATCCAGCAGGGGAAGTGTTTAGCCAAAAAAAGGCCGAAGAACTTTCACAAGAAGAACAACTTATATTTATTTGCGGTCACTATGAGGGCTATGATGAACGCATCAAAAATTTAGTGACAGATGAAATTTCGATTGGCGACTTTGTTTTGACAGGTGGGGAGATGGCAGCGAATGTGATTATTGATGCGACGGTACGCTTAATCCCTGAAGTACTAGGGCGAGCTGTCAGTCATCAAGATGACAGTTTTTCATCAGGCTTGTTAGAATATCCTCAATATACACGCCCAGAGAACTTTGAAGGTATGAGGGTGCCAGAAGTCTTGATGAGTGGACATCATGAGAATATTCGAAAATGGCGCTTAAAAGAAAGTTTGAAAAAGACATTAGAACGTCGTCCAGATTTGCTTGAAGAAAAAGAATTTACAGATGAAGAA
>JAIRUS010000180.1 GCA_031254295.1 Streptococcaceae bacterium
ATTGATGACGAAAAGGTCGGACATGAGATTTTTCGACAGGTTTCAAGTTCAGGCTATGTCCCTGCTTTTATGCAGACACCTCCAAGTTTAGATGAAATCTTCCGTATGGAAGTAGCAGAGAAGCAACAAGCAGTGGCTGAGGAGGTAAGCAAATGAACGGACAAACTTGGTTAGTCGCAAAAAATACCTATCGTAACAAGGTCAAAAGCTTTGGATTTTGGGCTATCGTGCTCTCTCCATTTTTAGTTGCCGCTATTTATCTAATTATTGGCTTAGTTGTCAACTCAGGCTTCAATCAAACAGGAAAATTGGCAGTTGTGAATAATGCTCAAATTGCAACAGTTCTGAAAGCAGATAAATCTCTTAATACAAGTATATCCGAAGTTTCAAGTCTTGAAGTAGCTAAAACAGAGCTAACAGATGGCAAAGTCGATGGCTATTTGACCGAAGACTCAGGAAAATTTACCCTTGTCACAACAAATAAAACGTCAAGTAAGTTTAATCAGACTAGCTTTCAAGCCGCTTTAACTCAACTTAAGATGCAGGTTACAGCCGCAACACTTGGCCTGTCATCTAGCGATTTACAGAAACTCATGACGCCTGCTAGCCTGACAATGAAAACACAGTCTCAAAATGGAACTGGAAGCGGTGGAGATGCTAAAATTGGTGCAAATATGGGAATCGCAACTGTTATATCAGTTTTGATTTTCATGCTGTTGATGATTTATGCAGGTATGGTTGCCCAAGAAATTGGTAATGAGAAGTCCAATCGTATTATGGAGACTCTTCTGGCAGTGACATCAAGTAAAGTCCAATATTATGGAAAAATCTTAGGTGTCATTTTATTGACTATGACCCAACTTAGTTTTTACGCGATAGGCTTTGCAATTGCATATCCTTTCATTAAAGATTTAGACGCGGTCAAATCAATGACAGGCTTGATTTCGGGAATTGATCTTGGCTTTGGCATTTATGTTTTCTTGATGTCATTTTTTGGAATTCTTGGTTACCTATTTCTTGCTTCTATTATTGCAAGTCTGGTTAATGAACAAGCACAGGTTCAACAAGCAGTACAACCGCTGACTTTCTTCTCTATGATTGGCTATATTGGAGGAATAGCTGGTGCTGCTGTCCCTGGAAATGTTGTTTTACGAGTTCTTAGTTTCATTCCTTTTATTAGCCCGACGCTTATGTCAAGTCGCTATGCAATCCAGTTCTCTTCAGCAACAGAAGCTTATATTGCATTAGGCTTGCAAATTATAGCCACTTTGGCCGTTGCAAAACTTGGTGAGCGTATCTATGCGCGCAATGTCCTCTCTTACAGCTCTGAAAAAATATTTACTCAGCTGATAAAAAACATTACAGGGCGCGAGACATCGTCAAATCAAGCAGGTAAATCTAAAAGCTTCTTGATGAGGCCAGCTTATTCACTGAGAGGGAAAGAAGTGCCAGTTTGGCGAGTTCTCTTTGTTATTTTGGTTATTATCATCATTGCTATATTTAATTTCTTAAGAAGATAAAATAGGTTAAAAAACGATTCTTGATAGAGATATCAAGAATCGTTTTTAGATATGTAAGCTGGGATTGACTAGTTAAGATAAACAGAGGAAGGAGAGAAAAGGCTTTCAATGTGCTATAATAAGGCGTATTAATTTTGGGATTTTTTCAAAAATATTTAGGAGGTGTTATTTTGACAATTGTAAATTTAGCTCGTTTTCAGTTTGCTATGACAACTGTATTCCATTTTTTCTTTGTTCCTTTTAGTGTGGGAATGGTTTTCATGACTTTCTTACTCGAAGCTATTTATGTAAAAACAGGCGATGAAAAATGGAAGCAAAGAACAAAATTCTTTGGTTCTATCATGCTTTTGAGCTTTGCTGTCGGTGTTGTAACTGGTATTATTCAGGAGTTCCAATTTGGGATGAATTGGTCAGATTATAGTCGTTTTGTGGGCGATATTTTTGGCGCACCACTGGCGGTTGAAGCATTATTGGCATTTTTTATGGAGTCGACTTTCCTAGGTATCTGGTTGTTCGGCTGGGAAAAGTTAGGTAAAAAAGTTCATTTATTAACGCTTTTCTTGACCCTTTTCGGTTCAGTTCTTTCATCGTTATGGATTTTGGCTGCTAACAGTTGGATGCAAAATCCAGTTGGCTATAAAGTTGTTGGTGGGCGTGCGACGCTTAAGAGCTTTGGTGCTTTATTGACAAATCCTCAAACAGGACTTGAATTTACCCACGTAGTGTTTGGTTTCTTCTTGACAGGCGGTTTTGCAGTCGCAGGCATTGCAGCCTTCCAAATCTTGAAAAAACGTAACAGTGATTTCTTTAAGCCAGTTATTCGTCTAGGGCTTCTTGTGGCTTTGATCGGCTCACTTGGTAATCTCGTAGCAGGTGATCAACAAATGCTTGAAGTGAAAAACTCACAACCTATGAAATTTGCCGCTGCAGAAGGGATTACAGATACACTTAAAAATCCGGCAGACTGGGCTTTGATTGGCTTTTATAAGCAGGCAGATCATGAAGAAATCTTTGGCATTCATGTGCCATATATGTTGTCAATTTTGACTTATCACTCGATTTCGCCTGTCAATCCGCCAATCGAGGGTGTACGTGATTTGAATAAAAAGTTAGCTGAGAAATATCCAAAAGCAGCTAAAGAAATTGGTGGCAATTTTGTTCCGCCAATGAATACACTCTTTTGGACTTTCCGCATCATGGCAGGCTTGAGCATGGCGATGATTTTGCTATCAGGCCTTGGACTTTTCTGGACAAGAAAGAAAAAGCCTTGGCTGCTTGAAAATCGTCCTTGGCTGCATGTCTATAGCTGGTTCATGTTTGCGCCATTTGTGGCGATTACATGTGGCTGGCTCGTGACTGAACTTGGACGGTGGCCTTGGACAGTCTATGGACTCTTTACGATTCAGGATTCTGTCTCGCCAAATGTTTCAGTAGGCTCACTCCTCTTTTCAAATATCGTTTATTTTTTACTCTTCTGTGGACTTGGCGCAATCATGGTAGTTTATACAGTGAATCTCATGCGTAAAAATGATATCGAAGGTTTGGATACAGCCTATGCGAAGCTTGATCCGTTTAGCAAAGAGGCCTTTAAGTCTGATACAGACACAGATTCTGATAAAGGAGGTGAAGACTAATGACTGGTTTACAATTACTTTGGTTCGTCCTTATTGCAGTGCTGTTCAGTGGATTCTTCTTCCTTGAAGGATTCGACTATGGTGTGGGAATCTCTAGCCTTTTCTTGGCAAAAGATGATCGTGAGATAGATCAAGCCATTTCATCTATCGGCCCTTTCTGGGACGGCAATGAAGTCTGGCTTTTAACAGCCGGTGGTGCAATGTTTGCCAGCTTCCCTTACTGGTATGCGTCACTTTTCTCAGGTTTTTATATCATCTTATTCTTGATTCTCGTTGGCTTAATTCTTCGTGGCGTGAGTTTTGAATTTCGCCATCGTGCGCTTTCAAAGAAAGGACATAATTTCTGGGAGAAAGTCCTTGGAATTTCAAGCCTCTTTATTCCCTTTATGCTTGGTTTGCTTTTCACGAGCTTTATCCAAGGCATGCCAATGGATGCGCATGGCAATGTGACAGGTGGCTTCTTTGACTATGTGAATTTACTGTCAGTAGTTGGAGGCGTTGCGGTTGCACTTCTGAGTTGGCTACACGGTCTTAACTACTTATCGTTGAAAGTCAATGGGCCATTGCGCGACCGTGCGCATGACTGGGCAAACAAACTTTATTTTGTTCTTTATGCAGGAGAAATCGTCTTTGCAGTCTTATTATTTATTTTTACAGACTTCTTTAAGACAATGACAATAGATGGCGTCAAAAAGAATGCCATCTTGACAGTGATTTTGCTGGCTGTAATCGTTGGCTTGTCAGTTCTTGCTCATTTAGCTAATCGTCAAAAGAAAGAAATGTTGGCATTTTTGAGCTCTGGTTTGACCTTTGTCGCGTTAGTTGCTTTGTTATTCCAAGGAATTTTCCCTCGTGTGATGATTGCAAATAATCCAGCCAATGACATTTTGATTAGAAATGCAACGTCAACAGGTTATACCTTGACGACGATGACGATTGTTGCGCTTTGTATCTTACCTTTCGTGCTTGTTTATATCGGATGGACTTATTTCATCTTTAGAAAACGTATCGAAAAGTAATACATTTAAGCAAAAAAGGATTTAAAAGAGGATTTAGGTTCTCTTTTTTAATATAATAGGTAAATATGATTGATAAATCTTTATTAGAATTACCAGGCGTCAGAAAGCTTTTTCCTTTATTAGGATTGCTGGCTTTTTTTCAAGCCGTGGCTATTGCGGGTCAAGCCCTTTTCTTGGCGGCGACCTTAACTGGACTGTGGGAAAGAAAGACGATGAGTCAGATGGCCTATTCGGCTTTCGCTTTTTTTGCTTTCTTTATGCTACGTGAGCTAGTGAATTTTATTCGCCAGAAAATACTAGATAAATTTGCCTATCACCTCGCACAAGAACTACGAGAAAATTTATTGAAGAAAATTTTTAAGTTAGGTCCATCGGCAATCGAAGAGTTGGGGACTGGAACAACAGCGGCCACAGTGATTTCAGGGATTGATTTAGTTGAGAACTATATTAAGCTGGTACTATCAAAAGTGCTGAATATGATGCTGATACCTGTCTTTATTTGGCTAGTCGTAGTCGTTTTGGATTGGAGAAGTGCAATTATTTTACTGATTACTTTCCCATTGGCTATTGTGTTCATGATTTTGCTAGGCTATACAGCTCAGGCTCGGGCTGCCCGCCAATATGAGAGTTTCCAACTCTTAAGTAATCACTTTTTGGATTCCTTACGTGGGATTGCAACGCTGAAATATTTTGGCAAATCAAAGGCCTATGCAAATTCGATTCATAAGACAAGCGAAGAATTCCGTACGGCTACAATGGCGACCTTGCGTCTGGCTATGTTGAACAATTTTGCCTTGGATTTTTTTGCGACTTTATCAATTGCCTCAGTTGCTCTATTTTTGGGGCTGCGCTTGATGGATTCTCATATTTTGTTATTCCCAGCACTTGCGACGTTGATTCTAGCACCTGAATATTTCTTGCCACTGCGTGAGTTTGCATCAGATTATCACGCGACGCTGAACGGTAAAAATGCGCTGGCTTCTATAAATGATGTGATGGCACTTGACGAAAATATTTTCTCTGAATTACCTGAAAAAGTAAAGTGGTCAGAGGATTCAGAGCTTAAATTGAAACAACTTTCAAAGCTCTATGAAAATGAACGAGGGGTTAAAGACATAAATATAAGCCTAAAAGGCTATCAAAAGATTGCTTTAGTTGGCGCATCAGGCTCTGGAAAATCAACCTTGTTGTCAATGTTGGCAGGTTTTTTAACTCCGAGCTCCGGCAGTTTAGAATTGAATTCACAGATATTATCAAGCCTAACCGAGAATAAATGGCGTGAATCACTTTTGTTTATACCTCAGCAAAGCTACATTTTTTCTGCAAGTTTACGTGATAATATACGCTTTTATGAACCAAACGCGACAGATGAAGAAGTCAATACTGCGCTTCAACTTGCAGGCTTGAAAGAGTTAGATCTTTCCTTAGATGATCAGATTGGGGCAGGGGGGCGTACTCTGTCAGGTGGTCAGATGCAACGTATTGCCTTGAGTCGGGCTTTCTTATCAAAAGATAGAAGCATACTTTGTTTGGACGAACCGACAGCTCATTTAGATATTGAGACAGAGCTTGAGATAAAGGAAAATATTTTACCTTTGCTTGAAAATAAACTGGTCTTTCTGGCGACACATCGCTTGCACTGGCTTCCAGAGATGGATTTGGTTATCCTGCTTGATGAGGGAGAAGTCCGAGGGATTGGCAGTCACGAGGAGTTAAAAGCCACGAATCACTATTATCGAGAACTTTTGGAGGAGATGTCATGAAATTTTTGAAATCTGAGTGGATTCGTCCCTTTTTCCAGAAATATCGTTTTGGCCAAGTTTTAGCTATTTTCTTAGGACTTTTGACTATGCTTTTTGCAGGACTTTTAATGTTCTCGTCTGGCTATGTTATCTCGCGCTCAGCGACCTTACCTGAAAATATCTTGATTATCTATGTTCCAACCTTGATGGTACGTGTTTTTGGGATTGGGCGTCCTTTATTGCGCTATATTGAGCGTTTGACGAGCCATAATTGGATTTTTCGTGTGACATCCTTACTTCGGAAAAAACTTTATCTGCGTTTGGAAAAGCAGGCCATTGAGTTGGCGAATCGGCATAAACTAGGCGAGTTACTTGGTCTTTTGAATGAAGACATTGCCAATTTACAGGATTTATATCTACGGACACTTTTTCCTGTCTTCATTGCAGGCAGCTTGATCATCTCTCTTTTAATAGTAGCAGGTGTCTTTTCTATTCAGTTATTGATCGGACTGTCTGTCGTCTTTGCTATTCTTTACTTTGTTTTTCCTTATGTCTCGGTAAAACTGACGGCCAGTAAAGACGAGAAATTGAAAATTTATCGCAATGAGCTCTATGCCAAGCTGACGGATAATATTCTTGGATTATCAGATTGGGTCTTGTCAGGCCGTGAGAATGATTTCTTAGAAATATATAAATCTGAGGAGAAGTCTGTCCGTACAGAACAGAAAGAACTTTTTAGCTTCTCACGTAAGCGGAGTTTATTGATGCAGCTAGTTTATGGAGTCTTAGTAATCTTCTTGATGATCTGGGCGGCGAGCCATTTGAAGTCAGGAGATCAACCGAACTATATTGCCGCAGTTGTTTTGGGAGTCTTTCCTCTATTCGATGCTTTTTCAACCTTGTCAAGCGCTTGGGTAGAGACCAACCGCTACAAAGATTCTGTCAATCGATTGGACGCCTTGCCCGAAGGGGCAGAAGAACTTAGAAATCAAGAAATTTCGAGTTCAGATATTGAAATCAAAAATATGACTTTTGGCTATGCGGCTGAAATGACTATATTTGAAAAGTTGAACTTAAGTATCAAGGCAGGTGAGCATTTGGCAGTACTCGGGCGTTCTGGAGTTGGCAAATCAACGCTGGCTAGTCTTATTCGTGGTGATTTATCGGCAAGTTCTGGCGACATTCTTATCGGGGGTGTAGCCCCATCTCAGGCTTCTAATGTCGAAAAAAGAATTGGTATCATCCAGCAAGATCCCTATCTATTTAACACGACCTTACGCAATAACCTGAGCATTGCAAATCTTGAGGCCAGTGATGAAGATATTTTCAAGGCACTTGACGCGGTTGGTTTGACAACTATGATTCAACAATTGCCAAAGGGACTTGATACGATGGTGAATGAAGCTGGGAGCCAATTTTCAGGTGGCGAACGTCATCGTCTGGCTTTATCACGTATTCTTTTAAGCGATGTAGATATCGTAATTCTTGATGAGGCAACGCTAGGTCTTGACCCAATCACGGAAAATAGGCTTTTGAAGACAAGTTTTGATTTGCTCAAGGACAAAACAATTGTTTTTATTACACATCATTTATTAGGTGTGAGCGAGATGGACAGAGTTATTTTCATCGAAGATAAGGGGATAAAGATAGATGGAAAGCCGTCAGACCTCCTGCAAAATAATTCTGAATTTGCTCGGCTTTATGCATTAGATAAGGGATTTTAGGGGGGGATAGTTAGTTTCATATCTTGACAAAGCTAACTATAATGCTATAATTATTTTGTTAGTTTGACTTATATAAAACTAACAAAATAAGGAGGCAAAAATGTCTGAACAAACAAATAATCTATTAAACCTATTTTCAAAACTTCTTCGTAGTCCACGCTTTATGATGGCTCTTCGAATGGAATTTTTCCGTAACAAATTTCGTCGTCAAAAAGGACGCACAGGTTCACAAGGGCTTTTACTTAAACTCTGGGAGCAAGATGGCCTAACAAATGCTGAAATCGCTGAGTTACTTGATATAAAACCATCAAGTGTGTCTGCTCAGGTAAAACAGCTGGAAGAAAGTGGGCTGATCGAGCGTCGGGCTGATGAAAATGATGGCAGAGTAAGTCGTGTTTTCCTAACGGAAGCAGGAAGAAATGCCCAGTCAGAGCGCAAAGAACAGTTCAGCGATATGTCAGAAGAAGTTTTTGCAGTTTTGACAAAAGAAGAGCAGTCTCAATTAAACGATTTGCTTCAAAAACTCGTAGTAGCTTATGGCACGTCAACTAATGAAGATGAAGAATTTTCAAGACCATTTCATCCAGACTTTGGTATGGGAATGGGATTCAATCCTCATGAGATGCATCGGGCAATGAATGACATACGCCGTGCGGGACATGCCATGAAGCGTGAAATTCGCCAGAATATGCGTAATATGACAAACGAAGAAAGACGTCAACTCCATGAAGCTTGGGGAATGAGTGACTTTGCGAATCGTGGTTTTAACTCAAAATTTAAAAACGAAAAGAGTCCACAAGAGCCCAAAGCAAAACCTAACGACAACTGGGATGACTTTTAATCAAAAAAACAATCAGTTTAATTAACTGATTGTTTTTTTGATAACTCTGTTTTATTTTCCTTTATTTCTCACAAACATGGCGTCGCCAAAAGAGAAGAAGCGATATTTTTTGTCAACTGCATGCTGATAGGCTTTAAGTGTGAAATCTTTGCCGGCAAAGCTGGCAACTAGCATAACGAGAGAAGTTCCAGGAAGATGGAAGTTTGTATTGAAGGCATCAACTATCTTCCATTCGTAACCAGGGAGGATAAAAATATCTGTCCAGCCAGAGTCGGCCTGAATATCTCCATTAAATTTTGTTCCAATTGTTTCAAGAGTTCGGATAGAAGTTGTGCCACTGGCGATAATCCTGTGCCCTGAGGCTTTTACTTCGCGCAATGTGGCAGCAGCTTCCTCAGTAAGACGATAGAATTCACTATGGAGCCGTTCGGCATCAATATTTTCCTCAGTCAGTGGCTTGAAAGTCCCCAAGCCCACATGCAAGGTCAACTCAACTATATGAACGCCTTTCGCTTTAATTGCTTCCAATAACTCAGCTGTATAATGAAGGCCTGCAGTTGGAGCAGCTGCCGAGCCTTGCTCTTTTGCATAGACAGTTTGATAGCGTTCTTGATCTTGGAGCTTTTCGTGAATATAAGGCGGAAGTGGCATCTCGCCAAGGCTTTCGAGAACTTGCAAGAAGATTCCTTCGTAACTAAAGCGCATGAGACGAATACCGTCCTCTTTTTCCTCAACGACTTTAGCTGTTAAGCGTCCGTCACCAAAACTCACTTTTTCTCCGACTTTCATCTTACGAGCAGGTTTGGCAAGACATTCCCAAGTATTATCGCCTTTGTCTTTCAGGAGTAAAAGCTCCACGTGTCCATGGGTTTCAGGACGTTCGCCATGCAGACGAGCAGGCAGAACTCGAGTATTGTTTAATACTAAGGCATCACCAGCTTCAAACTCATCTAATATATCGTAAAAATGTTTATCTTGTAAGCTTCCTGCTTGAGGATCAAGCACAAGCAGACGTGAGTTATCACGCTTTTCCAGAGGGGTTTGAGCAATCAGCTCTTCAGGTAAATCATAGTCAAATTCTGCAATATCCATAATGTCATATTATATCAAAATATAAGAAAGTAAGATTTTGATAAATTTATAAGAAATTTTGATTGTTCTCCCTTGACAATATCAAAAATTATATTATAATTGGTATATACCAAAATAAAAAATTAAGGAGAAGACAAATGAAAGTTATCAAAGTAAAAAACCAACAAGAAGGTGGAAAAGTTGCATTTGACCTCTTCAAAGAAGCACTTGCAGGAGGAGCAAAAGTTCTAGGCCTTGCGACAGGCTCAACTCCTATCAGTTTTTATAATGAAGTAGTAAATTCAGACCTTGATTTATCAAACTTAACTTCTATCAATCTTGACGAATACGTAGGACTCGATGGAACTTCGGATCAGTCTTATCGTTACTTTATGCAAAGTCATTTATTTGATGCAAAGCCTTTGAAAGAGACGTTTGTACCAGATGGCAAAGCTAAAGATCTTGCGGCTTATGTTAAAGAATACGACAAAATCATTGACGCGCATCCAATCGACTGGCAAGTTCTTGGACTCGGACAAAATGGCCATATTGGCTTCAATGAGCCAGGAACATCAACAGACATGACAACTCATGTCGTTGATCTTCAAGAATCAACGATCAAGGCCAATGCGCGTTTCTTTGAAAAAGAGTCAGATGTGCCACGTCAAGCTATCTCAATGGGAATTGCGTCAATTATGAAATCAAAACAATTGATTGTTATGGCCTGGGGAGCTGAAAAAGCAGAAGCGGTCAAAAAGATGATTGAAGGACCGGTCACAATTGATCTTCCAGCCTCAATCCTCCAAACACGCGATAACGTAACAGTCATCATTGATGAAGCAGCGGCTTCTAAACTTTCTAACTAAATGATTAATGTTCAAATTTAAAGGCCTGAAATATCAGGCTTTTTTAGTCAGTTTTATTTGGACTTTTAGATGTTATAATAGAGCCACAACATCTAAAATTTTAGAAAGAAAATATGGCTTACCAACTAAAAATAACTTATCCTAGAGAAGAATCTGCGACAGACAATAGGACCACCGAGCGGACAGTGCATGAATATCTTGAGGAACTCGAAATCGACGATGTGATCCAAGAGTATGAAAAGTGCTTAACTAAGGGCTATTCAGTTGCGACGACTTTCACGCCGCCAGAAGTAGATGCCAAGGGGGCTGAGCCGGATCCCTTTGCTATTGCCAGCGAATTTGTCAGGACAGGAATTGTTTATAAGGCTACACTTAAGTTAAAGGCTACAGGTTCTTATGAGCAAATGTCGAAAATTGCCAAAATTATTGAGCAAGAAGGTTATGATTACGATATTGCAGTCAAATTGAAAGTTAACGAAAATTCTCCTGTTGATTTTGAGAAAGAGAGCTCTTGGTTTGATTCACAGTATGCCAAATATACAATTAATCCTAAGGCCAGTACAGAAGACATCAACGAGCTCAAGGCCCTCTATGACCTCTTAGTTGAAGCCAAACAAGAGGTGAAAATCAATCTCAAAGCCAAGGTGAAAAAAGATGACGATGAGAGTTTTGCTACCCAGCTTGCAGCTTATCCTGATGAAACTCTGATAAGTTTACGCCTCACAGATGCAGACCTTTATGGAGAGTAAGGAAGTAAAATTGAATGCTCACAGAACAAGAATTTTTTGATCAAGAAGCTTGGGATGACTGGGACAGCAGCGATGACGAACTTGAAAATTTATATAAAGCCTCCCGTGAAGCAGTTTGGAAAGCTTTCAATGCTCTTTATCTGAACAAACTGCAAGGAGTGTCAGAGATGACAAAATCCTATCTTTTTGAGGACTTCAAGCGCCAGTATTTTGCAAATCAGGCGCGAGATGAGCGACTGAAGTAAGCTCTGAAAAACAAATAAAAATCCTGTATGGCCTTTTGTTTGTTTTTTTGGAACTAGAGCAGACGAAAGCCGTTATGGCAGTCTTCCTAGCTTTCTCATTAATAAAATATCTCAAAATTATCGTTTGTGATATTTTACGTTATAATATAGATATGAATTCACTATTGAACGGACTAAACGAAAAGCAAAGAGAAGCGGTGCAGATGACAGAAGGACCGCTTTTGATTATGGCGGGAGCAGGTTCTGGTAAGACACGGGTACTGACACATCGGATCGCTTATCTGATTGATGAAAAAATGATCAATCCCTGGAACATTTTGGCCATTACCTTTACGAATAAGGCCGCACGTGAGATGCGAGAGCGTGCGATGAAGCTTAATCCTGCTACGCAAGATTCGTTGATTTCGACTTTTCATAGCATGTGTGTGCGTATTTTACGCCGAGACGGGGATCGAATCGGATATAATCGAAACTTTACAATTTTAGATACGAGTGATCAGAGAACGCTTATGAAGCGTATCTTGAAAGAGTTTGATCTTGACCCTAAAAAGTGGGAACCGAAGACAATTCTATCGGCGATTTCTAATGCTAAGAATGATTTGATTGATGAGGCGCAATATGATAAAAATGCCGATCCGAGAAATCCATTGACGATGCTGATTGCGCGCTGTTATAAAGTTTATCAGGCAGAACTTCGCAAGTCCGAAGCTTTAGACTTTGATGATTTGATCATGCAGACGCTGCGACTTTTTCATGAAGTGCCAGAAGCTCTAGCTTACTATCAAGGAAAATGGCAGTATATTCATGTCGATGAATATCAAGACACAAACCATGCCCAGTATGAGCTGGTTAAACTCATTGCCGAGAGATTCCATAATGTTTGTGTCGTAGGTGATGCAGATCAATCTATTTACGGCTGGCGCGGTGCAGACATGCAGAATATTCTTGACTTTGAGAAAGATTATCCAGATGCGCGCGTGGTCATGTTGGAAGAAAACTATCGCTCAACTAAAAATATTTTGGCGGCAGCCAATCAGGTCATTAAAAATAATGTCAATCGCCGTGAAAAAAATCTCTGGACGTCAAATGATGCGGGTCCGAAGATTACATACTATCGCGCTAATGAAGGATTTGATGAAGCTGTTTTTGTGGCAAAACAAATTGCGGACGATGTTCGTTTAGGTAAGAAATATATGGATTTTGCTGTGCTTTATCGTACCAACTCTCAGTCACGTACGATAGAAGAAGCCCTTCTGAAGTCAAATATCCCCTATACGATGGTAGGGGGAACTAAGTTCTATAGCCGTAAAGAAATTCGAGACTTGATTGCCTATCTCAACGTTTTGGCTAATTCAAATGATGACATCAGTTTTGAGCGTATTGTCAATGAGCCTAAGCGTGGAGTAGGTCCAGGTACAGTGGAAAAGTTGCGTAGTTTTTCAGCTCAACAAGGTAAATCTATGGCAAATTCTCTATTAGATTTACCTCTGTCACCGATTGGAGGAAAAGCTGCTGGAAGCTTGTATGATCTTGGCTTGCAGCTTGATTTGATTAAGCAGTCACTTGATCGCATGACAATTACTGAAGTGCTGGAAGAAATCATTGCGAAGACAAATTACGTAGGTTTCTTATTGCAACAAAACACACTTGAAGCCCAGACTCGTATTGAAAATATTGAAGAACTTAAGTCTGTAACTCAGGACTTTGATAAAAAGACTGATGAAGCAGAGGATATTTCAGAAACAGGTGTCGAACGTCTCTCGCGCTTCTTGAATGACTTGTCACTTATCATGGATACAGATTCTGTTGAAGAAGATGAAAATGTCCAAGGTGTGACGCTCATGACACTTCATGCGGCAAAGGGGCTTGAATTTCCGACGGTCTTTTTGGTAGGCATGGAGGAAGGGATTTTCCCACTTTCTCGTGCCAATGAAGATCCAGACGAGCTTGAAGAAGAGCGCCGTTTAGCTTATGTTGGGATTACGCGAGCTGAGAAAGAACTCTATCTGACAAATGCCAACTCACGTGTACTTTATGGAAAGCTCGGTTATAATCGTCCGTCACGTTTCGTCTCAGAAATTGACGAAGAACTATTAGAATTTACAGGGCAGGCTCGTGGACGGAATACAAGTTACAATGTACAATTTTCTGAAACAAATGTCCGCTTCTCAGCAGATCGTGGCATGAATAGCATAGTTTCTACTAGTCAAAGCCGTCCCGTCACAAGTTCAGCACGACAAGATGGCAAACTGCCCTGGCAAAAAACAGCAGAGACGTCGAGTGTTGATTGGCAGATGGGCGACACAGCACGTCATAAAAAATGGGGCGATGGTGTTGTTTTAGCTGTTACAGGTTCTGGAGCCAAGACGGAGCTTAAGATTAATTTTCCAGAGGTCGGACAAAAACGACTATTGGCAAACGTAGCACCGCTTGAAAAAGTTTAATGTTGAAAATCTGTACTGAAAAAAGTGCCAGACAGATTAGATTATAGATTTGAAAAATAGGAGAGAAGATGAGATTAGCAATTGTCGGAGCAACAGGCCTTGTTGGACAGACTTTTATTCAAATTATCGAACAGAGAGATTTTCCTTACGATGATTTAAAACTATTGGCATCAGCTCGTTCGGCTGGAAAAAAGCTTACAGTCAAAGGCAAAGAGTATACAGTCGAAGAATTGACCGCCGCTTCCTTTGATGATGTAGATTTAGCGTTATTTAGCGCTGGAGGCGAGGTATCAAAGAAGTATGCACCGATTGCGGCAGGACATGGCACGATTGTTGTAGATAATTCCTCTGCTTGGCGTGAAGATGATGGGATTGGCCTTGTCGTACCTGAAATTAACCCAGAAGATGCAAAGCTAAATAAAATTATCGCAAATCCAAACTGTTCAACTATTCAAGCTGTCTTGCCTCTTTTTGCTTTACAAAAGGTTTTTGGAATTAAACAAATTACTTATACTACTTTCCAAGCTGTTTCAGGAGCAGGGCAAAAAGGCATTGACGATTTGCTGGCTACCCAAAAAGGAGAAGCTCCAGCCCATTTCCCACACAATATCTCAAAAACAGCCATCCCAGAAATTGACGTTTTTTTAGAAAATGGTTATACCAAGGAAGAAATGAAGATGGTCAACGAAACACGAAAAATTCTTCATCAGGCTGATTTAGAAATCTCTGCGACATGTGTCCGCGTTCCAGTAGAAAATTCTCACGGTGTGAGCGTCCAAGTGACTTTAGCTAAAGAGTTTGATTTGGAAGCTATAGGTAAAGCCTTCGAGGTGCAAGAAGGCCTGATAGTTGCTGATGATGGGGCTCATCATATCTACCCGACTTCTGAACTATCAAATGGTCGCGATGAAGTCTATATTGGGCGTATTCGCAAAGATTTAGCGCGGGAAAATAGTCTTCTTTTCTATTGTACAGCAGATAATATCCGAAAAGGAGCGGCACTAAATGCAGTACAAATTGCAGAGCAATTGCTTCCGCTTTAAAAAAGGAAAATATTGAATTTAATATCAAAGAAAAAAGGACTTACTTCGTCCTTTTTTCTTTGATATATTCTGCTAAAGCCATCATAGCTTTTTCTATAATCTCCATTGAAGCGGCATAAGAAAGCCTGATATAACTTTCTCCATATTCTCCAAAAGCAGACCCAGGAATAAATGCAATGGCTTTTTTCTTGGCAAAATCTAAGCAAAAGTTATAGGAATTTTCTGTTAGATCGGCTGGGATTTTTGCAAAGATGTAGAATGCACCATCTGGGCGAATGATTTCAAAGCCAAGTGAGGTCATTTTCTCAAGGATGAAATCTCTACGCAAACGATATTCATTACGCATTGGCAGTGCTGCGTCTGCTTCTCTTGTTAAAGCTTCAATTCCAGCAACTTGTGAAAGAGTAGTGGCAGCAGTGACAAGATATTGATGGGTTTTCTTTAACTCTGCAGTCAAATATGACGGAGCAAAGATAAAACCTATACGCCAACCAGTCATGGCATGAGATTTAGAAAGGCCATTTAAGACAAAGGTTTGCTCAGGGAGAAATTCAGCAATAGAACTATGCGTCAGTCCAATATAATTCAACTCAGAGTAAACTTCGTCAGAGATGACAAAGATTTCATGTCTCTTGATAATCTCAGCGAGAGCAGCAAGTTGTTCGCGTGAATAGATAACACCAGTTGGATTGGCTGGTGAATTCAGGATAAGTGCTTTGACATTTTTGTTTTCGGTTAGAGCTTTCTCAAGCTTTTCTGGCGTGAGAATGAACTGATCTGCGCGCGTGTCAATTTCGACGGCTTCTGCGCCAGAAAGTGTGATGAGTGGCGCGTAGCCAGGATAAGCAGGGGCAGGAATCAACACTTGGTCACCTGCTACAAGAATAGATAGGAGACAGGTCGCAATCGCTTCTGTAACACCAACCGTTACAAGAACTTCGTCTTCTGGATTATAAGTTAAATGATAGCGTCTTTTGACAAAATGGGTAGCCGCTTTGCGTAAGGCTTCAAGACCCGCCATTCCAGTATAATGACTTTGGTTGTTTTGAATGGCTTCAACTCCAGCGGATTTTACAGCATCAGGCGTGAAAAAATCAGGTTCACCCAAAGTAAGCTTTAAAATACTGGGAATTTTTGAGACTTCCTGGTCAAATTGCCGAATTTTTGAAATGGTAATTTTTTCTAGATTTGGATTCATTTTTTCAATCAGGTTCATTTTGCACTCCTTTTAATGATTATAACATTTCTTGATTCATAGGCCTAACAGGTTATAACGCTTTTCCTAGTTTTTATAAGCTCCTATCTTTAAGCTATCCATGCTTGCTAGTAGCTAAAGTTACAAGTCGTATGGCAAATCTCAAGGCTTTCTATCACGCATAGCTACACCTTTTGGTATAATAAATCTATGACTGAAAAAGTACGTTGCGCATGGTGTCAATCATCTGAGAAGATGATACATTACCATGATACATATTGGGGAAGCCCTCTCCACGATGATCAAGAACTTTATGCCAAGCTAGTTTTGGATTTGAATCAAGCTGGGCTTTCTTGGAATACGATTTTAAACAAGACAGAAACTTTCTACGCTGCTTTCGATAATTTTGACATTGAGAAAGTTGCAAATTATGGTGAAGCTGAGCGGGAGCGCCTAGTGCAAGACGCTGGAATCATCCGAAATAAAATGAAAATCAATGCGGCCATTGTCAATGCTCAAAAAGTGCTCGAAATTCAAAAAGAATTTGGGAGTTTTGCCGCTTATCTTTGGGGATTTGTCGATGGAAAGCCAGTCCAACATCATGTTATAGATGAGTTATCAGTGCTCGCTTCTGATGAGCTATCAGATAGAATTTCTAAGGATATGAAAAAACGTGGTTTTAAATTTACTGGAACTACGGTTATTTATGCTTATCTTCAAGCAGTCGGTATTATTAATGATCATATTCGCTCGTGTTTTCGTTATGAAGAATTAAGCTGACAAGAGATAGATGCGTTTTATTTCGTATCTATTTTTTAAAATATAAAATGGACATCATGTCTAAAATATAAAAATTCATGATTGACTATTGTCAAAAAAGTATTATCATAAAGCCATAAAGGAGGTAGCTAGTATGCGCTACACAAATGGAAATTATGAAGCTTTTGTAAAGCCTAAAAAGCCTGAACAAGTTGACCAAAAATCAGCCTATATCATTGGGGCTGGACTCGCTGGACTGGCAGCGGCTATTTTTCTAATCCGTGATGGTCAGATGAAAGGGGAGAAGATTCATATTCTGGATGAGTTGACTCTTGCGGGAGGTTCATTGGACGGCAGTTTCATTCCCCATGACGGTTTTGTGGTGCGAGGCGGTCGTGAGATGGAGAATCATTTTGAGTGTCTCTGGGATCTTTTTCGATCGGTTCCTTCTCTGGAGCTCGAAGGCGCCTCGGTTTTGGATGAATTTTATCAGCTTGACCGCGAGGATCCAAATTCAAGTAATTGTCGGATTATTGAAAAATGTGGCCAGCGTG
Source organism: Streptococcaceae bacterium (assembly GCA_031254295.1). Lineage (GTDB taxonomy): Bacteria > Bacillota > Bacilli > Lactobacillales > Streptococcaceae > Lactovum. The sequence continues at coordinate 17,407 of JAIRUS010000180.1, forward strand.
TGGCTGACGATGGGCAATTTACATTGACGAAAAAGGCTCAAGAAGAAATTGTTAAGCTTTTTCTGGCAAAGGAAAGTTCTCTGACTGGAAAAACGATAGAGGATTGTTTCACTAAAGATTTCTTCCAGTCTAACTTTTGGATCTATTGGTGTAGTATGTTTGCTTTCGAGCGTTGGCACTCTGCTGTTGAAATGCGGCGTTATATCCTCCGCTTTATCCATCATATCAAGGGCTTACCAGATTTCAGTGCGTTGAAATTTACGAAGTACAACCAGTATGATTCTTTGGTTAAGCCGATGCTCAGCTTCTTGGAAAATGAAGGCGTGGACTTCCAGTACGACAGCCAAGTTCAAAATGTTGAAGTCGATTTCAGTAATGGTAAGAAAGTGGCGAAAAAACTTGTTCTGGCAGATCGAAGTATTGATTTGACAGAGAATGATCTCGTCTTTGTGACAAATGGCTCAATCACGGAAAGTTCCACTCAAGGTTCTGCAAGCCAAGCGGCGCCAGAAACGCACGAGTTGGGAGGTTCTTGGAAACTCTGGAAAAATTTGGCAGCTCAGTCAAAGGAATTTGGCCGACCTGAGGCTTTTTGTGAGAATTTGCCAAAAGAATCTTGGTTTGTATCCGCGACCGTGACTTGGAAGGATTTGGTCATTCAGCCTTATTTTGAAAAGTTGACCCAGCGTGAGCTTCGGTCTGGAAAGATCGTCACAGGAGGCATCATCACAGTCAAAGACTCCAATTGGCTGCTTAGCTTTACCACGCATCGTCAACCACATTTCAAAGAGCAGGGCAATCAGGAAACCGTGACTTGGGTCTATGGACTTTTCTCAAATAAACTAGGAAACTATATCAAAAAGCCGATTGAGAAATGTACAGGCGAAGAAATTACACAAGAACTCCTCTATCATTTGGGAGTTCCAGAGGAGGAAATTGCCACCTTTGCCCATGAGCATACAAATACGATTCCAGTCTATATGCCTTTTATCACGAGTTACTTTATGCTTCGTGAGCCTGGTGATCGGCCGCTCGTTATTCCAGAAGAATCTGTGAATCTTGCTTTTATGGGGAATTTTGCGGAGACGAAACGAGACACCGTTTTTACGACGGAATACTCTGTACGCACCGCAATGGAAGCTGTTTATCGGCTGTTAGATATTGACCGAGGCATACCAGAGGTCTGGGCTTCGGCTTATGACATTCGTGAACTCGCGGCTTCAATTTATTATTTGTCAGATAAGAAGAAGTTGGCAGAGCAAGAATTGCCATTCATGCAGAAAATCGCGCTGAACTTTGGACTGAAAAAGCTCAAAGGAACTGTGATTGAAGAAGTTCTGGAAGAAGCAAATTTGCTTTAAATCAAAGAACAACGAGCCATTCGTCTAGGTTATTCTACGGAAAGCTCAATAGGGCCTTTCCTATGATTTGAACTAGAAACAGAGTCAGAAATAAGATCGTTTCTGTCTATCTTCCGTCGTAAATAAAAAGCCAAGTTTTGTTTTTTTAAGCAATAGGAAAAGCTGCTAGAAAATCAAGCAGCTTTCTTATTTTTTATCATTAACTTTTCCTTCAAGTTTTTCAAGTGCAGCAAAGTGTTCTGCATGAATATCTGCAAGGGTGAGATTATTTTTTACATCTGGGTGATGTTTTCGGCAAAGCAAATATTTTCCATCAGCCGTACGATGGAGGCCTATTCGATAACAAGTTGGCGCATGACATTGAAGTTTTTTATAGACCACTAAAAAAATACCAAACTCAGAAAGTGAACTTCCAAATCCTCCCCACCAGTTAAGCCAAGGCCCGCCGTTAATTCCTGTGATTGTACCCAGGAAATCAATGATTGCTTTCATAAGTCAAAACTCCTATATTTAAATTTGACTAAATTCTATCATAATTTATAGAAGTTGATGTCTGTATAATCTTGAAAGTTCATGGTGATATTTGAGGTTCTGTAATAAAGAGTTTGATTACTTGTTGGCTATGCTCAACGTAAAATGCTTTGTTTTAAAAGGTTTCAAGAGAGATTTTAAGAAAATAAAGTGCTAAAATAGTTTTGTAGACAGAATCTTTTTAATAGTAAAAAAACAAAGCTTTTAGAACTTTGAGGAAAATATATGTACTACTGGCTTCAACCTTAGATACCCGCTTTCGCGGTTTGGTGCACACTTCAATCAATTTATTTAACACCGCAATATAAAAATGGTAAATTAAAAAAGTGGACATGGCTTATGATAGATATTTGTGCGATAGTTTTAGGATATATTATAGCTGTCATAATCCTATTCTCAACTCCTTCAAGTGCGTACGATGGGAGCTTGTTTTATGCGCTCATTTTACTGTTTATCTATGTAATTTGGGGTGCTGTAGCTATATTTGTAAATTTCATAGTCATCATGATGTTCAGATACAACAAATCAAAACTCGATGAGAATGATAAAGAGTAAGAATAAAATTAGCAAGGAAAAGCTATAAATTGGAGGTAAGCATGACTTACAAATACACACCTGAACAATTGAGAGACCTGAATGAACAGGCATACCGAGTGAATCCGAATAATCCTATTCTGAATGGGAAATCCTCGGTGAACGTTTATGGTAAAATAAAGGAATGAAAATTTTACTGGTAGGCGCTACAGGGCGGGTGGGAGAAAAAACACTCCCTTTGTTGCTTGAAGCAGGATATGAAGTTATAGCGGCTTCTCGTCGTCCAAGTTCTTCACTAGATACTTTAATAGATACCTTGGCTCTGGATTTAACTGCTAGTCAAGATAGGACGGAGGCGAAGATTGCAGGACTTGGCATTGATGTCATTCTAAATGTTTCGGGGAGTCGTGGGGGTAAGCTTCTTGAGACAGATTTATTTGGCTTTGTAAAGTTGCAGCGTGTGGCAGAAAAGCTAGGGATCAAGCGATTTATTCAGCTTTCGTCAATCTTTGCACTTGAGCCTGAACGCTGGACGACACCAGGATTTAAAGAACTGGAAGATTATTATATCGTCAAACATTTTGCAGATTTTCACTTGGTACATGATACAAAACTAGACTGGACGATTTTGCGACCAGGTTATTTGACTGAGAAATCAGCTACAGGAAAAATAGCTGTAAACGATGAAATATCAGCGCCGGTTGCAATTGAAGATGTAGCCACAACTTTGCTAGAAATCGTTAAGGCTAATAATACGATTGGAAAAATTATCACCATGCATACAGGAGAAATAACAATTTCTGAGGCAATTTCCGCTATATAATATTATGATGAAAGCTATGACAAAGAAATATGCTACCGATTTTATTGATATTGAGCATTATAGAGACTTGGCTAAGCAGAAGCAGAAAGAAAACACAAAATTTTTAATAGCCTTGAAGAAAAAGCCACCGAAGCAGCTTGATAAAATTGCATTGGAAATTCATCAAGAAGTTTTCAGTGAAATTGACTGTACCAAATGTGCGAACTGCTGTAAGACTTTGGGTCCACTCTGGACTGAAGCAGACATTGAACGCGTGGCCAAGTTTCTACGAATGAAAGTCGGAGATTTTGAGAAAGCCTATCTTCGGGTAGATGAGGATGGTGACAAGGTTTTTCAAACGATGCCCTGTCCTTTTCTCGGCTCGGATGATTTGTGTACGATTTACGAAGTTCGCCCTAAGGCTTGTCGTGAGTTTCCTCATACTGATCGGAAGAAAATTTATCAGATTAATCATTTAACCTTGAAAAATGCAGAGTACTGCCCAGCGGTCTATGAGTTCATCGAGAAATTAAAAACGCGTCAAAAATAAAAGAACCTACAATTGCAATCTGCAAACTTTCTAAGAAACTTTAGTTTTATCTGAAGTTTTTTCTATGATATACTTAATATCAAGAAGAAGTGCAGATAAAAATCGGAGGATTTTAGTATTGCTTAGAATATCACAAATAAAAATTTCAATAGATGAACCAATTGAAAAAGTCAAAGAGCTTGTTTTAAAAAGACTAAGAATTTCTGAAAAGGACTTACTTGACTATCGAATATACAAAGAATCAATTGACGCCCGCCGCGCAGGACGCATTGATTTTATTTATACAGTTGATGTCGCACTTAAAAACGAAGAGAAGTACCTAGATAAGAAATATAAGCAAATTAGCCTAGCACCAGAGCTGACTTATAAGCAGCCGAATATTGGCCAGAAAAAGATGCTCCATCGCCCTGTCGTAATAGGGTTTGGACCAGCTGGAATGTTTGCAGCCCTCTTACTTGCTCAAATGGGTTATCGTCCGATTGTTTTAGAGCGAGGACAGGCAGTTGACGAACGAGTAAAGGCTATTGATGAATTTTGGACGAAAGGAAAACTCAATCCCAAATCAAACGTACAGTTTGGTGAAGGTGGAGCTGGAACTTTCTCAGATGGTAAATTAACCTCTCGTGTGCGTGATTTGCGAAGCCGTAAGGTTTTGGAAGAGTTTGTTTTGGCTGGTGCACCAGAAGATATTCTTTTCAAAGCACACCCTCATGTTGGCACTGACCTATTACGCGGAATCGTCAAAAATATTCGTCAACAAGTTATTGAGCTTGGAGGTGAAGTCCGCTTCGAGAGCCAAGTTGAGGAATTTGTGATTGAAAATAAACAGCTTCAGGCAATCAAGCTTGCCACGGGTGAAGAAATCAAAGCAAATCATGCTATCCTTGCAATTGGTCACAGTGCGCGTGATACATTTTCAGAGCTTTTTAACAAAGGTGTCACACTAACGGCTAAGCCATTTGCAGTTGGTGTCCGCATTGAGCATCCGCAAGAGTTGATTGATAAAGCCCAGTATAAAGAATTTGCAGGACATCCGCGTCTTGGCGCAGCCGAATATCGTCTGACCTTCAAGGCTTCAAACGGACGTGGCGTTTATACATTCTGTATGTGTCCAGGAGGCTTGGTCGTTCCTTCAGCTTCTGAAGAAGGACGACTGGTAACCAACGGGATGAGTGAGCATGCGCGTGATAAAGCCAATGCGAATTCTGGTCTTTTAGTCCAAGTTTTTCCAGAGGACTTTCCATCAGACTCACCACTGGCAGGTGTCGAATTTCAGCGCCAGTTGGAAAGTAAAGCATTTGAACTAGCTGGAGGTAATTATCAAGCACCAGCCCAGTTAGTTGGTGATTTCCTTGATGGAAAGGCCTCGACTGAACTGGGTGAAGTAAAGCCAAGTTATTCTTTGGGCATAAAGTTGACAGATCTTCATGAACTATTCCCTGACTGGATTTCAACGGCCATGGAAGAAGCAATTGTTGGACTGGATCACAAGCTGAAAGGCTTTGCCAAGACAGATGCGGTCTTAACAGGAGTAGAGTCTCGCTCATCATCACCCGTGCGGATTAATCGAGACGACGAAAGTTTGCAGTCTATCTCAACTAAAGGAATTTATCCCTCTGGAGAGGGAGCAGGCTTTGCAGGCGGGATTGTTTCAGCAGCCATTGACGGACTAAAATGTGCTGAGAGCTTAATCTCAGAGTTTTCTAGACCAGAATTGTAAATGAAAATTGGAAATTATAGCTATACATTTTTATTGCGCAACTAGAGTAATTTTTTGACAATCCATCTGTAAACTGCCATAATAAAAGAATGAAAACGACATTGCATATAGATCCATTAGCCACTTCAGCCTCTAAAATCGACGGCTTGCAAATTATCAACAGTAAAATGGTTACGGACGATCGTGGAACTGTTCGAGAGCTTTATCGCCAGACGAGCTACTCAGGCTTTCTGCCAGACACGATTATGCCTTGGCGACAAGTGAATTTAACCCGAACTAAACGCGGGGCAGTCCGAGGTCTCCATGGCGAGGCAATGGCAAAACTCGTCACTGTTGCGCATGGAGCTGCTTTTGGTGTTTATGTTGATACGAGACTGGATAGTAAGACGCTTGGTGCAGTCGTGACAGTTGATCTCAAACCAGGAGTTCAAGTTTTCGTTCCCCAGGGCGTGTGTAATGGCTTTCAAGCGCTTGATGATGACACGGAATATCTATATTTCTTTGACAACGAATGGCAGCCAGAAATGTCAGGAGTGGCCTTGACACCCCTAGACCCAGAGTTAGGTATTGCTTGGCCAATTGCGCTTGACCCAACTGACCTTGAGCAAGTATCTGAAAAAGATGCCAGCGCACCAAAGCTTCGAGATTTGATAAAATAATAAAACAAAAAGCCTGTACTGTATAAGCGGGCTTTTTGTTTATCTTTAAAATCAATTAAATAATTTAGCTCGATTTTCAGGAAGCATGTAAGGTGCAAATTCTTTTGGTATTGCAGCATAATGTCCGTTTGTAGTCAGAGCATTCATGTCTCGAATTGCCCAAACCAAACCAGACTCAAGACTATCTGCCCAACTATCAAAATCCTCAGCTTTGGCATCTGAAAATCTAACAAAAGGAGGAATATGATCTTTGTCATAGCGTTCGATCAAGGCGGCATGGTGTCTACTTCCCTCCTCAGCTGATAGCGCACTTCCTATATTTGAATGGGCTCCATAACGATGGATAATCTCATTCCAGAGATGGACATAGCTTTTATAACGGCAGAAAGATAGTTCTTTGGCAGTAAAGATGCTATGCAGACCAATATAAATAGTTTGGATTGATTCAGTATCTAGAAGGCCTTTTCCAATTGTAAAGACACCAGCTCCTTGAATATCAAATGTCACACGATGATAGGAGTTATTGCTGTCAAGTGTTGTCATGTAAAAAAGAGTTACAGGACCAATATAGTGACCGTCAGCAACTAAGACCCAATCATGTGTGGAGTTATTTAAGGTTTCAAGTTGAATAGAGCCATTCTCTAAAACCGACTTAACACCGGCATGAGTAGAGTTGAAATAGTGACCGCCCCCGTATAATTGATGTCCGTCAAGTTGATCAAAGGCAGTCCCAGTCGTGTATTTTTCAAACATCTCATAAAGATAGATATTTGAGTTCCCCTCATAAATCCCGTACTTAGAGGTACTGTCAATATAAGGGCTGGAGAAAATCGGGCTACTCGCAAAAGTTGTAAGAGCTGTTGCCCCATCGTAGGAGACAAATTTCTCAATGCGAGAATTTGTGTTTTTTTGGATCATGTCTTTCCTTCCTAGGTTAGATTGATAATTCAGGTTATTTACAATCTATTTCTCAGCTTTTTGTGTGAATCAGTTTTACACATTAATTTATTATATTTGAGAAATATTAAAGAAAAATTAAAAACAAATAAAAGATTAACAAAAAAGCATGTTTTGATTCATGCTTTTTTAGATTATCATATATTGGATTGCATTAAGAATTTAAAACTTTATCAAGAAAATCCTTTGTTCGTTGATTTTGAGGATTATCAAAAATTTCATCGGGGCTTCCATCTTCAAGAATCACACCACCATCTGTGAAGAGGACGCGGTTGGCAACCTTTCTGGCAAAACCCATCTCATGAGTGACGATGAGCATAGTTGTCCCATCATCAGCAATTTGGCGCATCAAGTCAAGAACATCACCAACCATCTCGGGATCAAGAGCAGAAGTTGGTTCGTCAAAAAGCATGACATCAGGCTCCATAGCTAAAGCGCGAATAATGGCAACACGTTGTTGCTGCCCACCTGATAGAGTAGTAGGTAGAGCATCTTTCTTGTCAAGCATGCCAATCACTTTCAGAAGATAAAGAGCTTTTTCTTCTGCCTCAGAGACCGACATTTTCTTTATACTCAAAGGAGCATAGGTAATGTTTTCGAGGACGGTCATATTTGGAAAGAGATTGAAATGCTGAAAAACCATTCCAACTTTTTGCCTTACTTTCATGATATTTATTTTTTTATCTGTCAGATTATAACCATCAACGAAAATTTCTCCCTCAGTAGCCGTTTCAAGCCCATTAAGGGTACGGAGGAAAGTTGACTTTCCAGATCCAGATGGACCGATGATACATACGACGTCCCCTTTATTAAAGGTCACGTTGATGCCTTTTAAAACTTCATTTTTTCCATAGTATTTGTGTAAATCTTTAACTTCGATTTGAATTTGTTCGGTCATTTAAGGCTCCTTTCCAGTTTTCGTGCGAGAATAGTTAAGGTTTGGATTACAATAATATAAATCAAAGCGACAATGCCGTAAACAATGAAACTTTGATAAGTCCTTGCCACGATAATTTGTCCTGTCTGTAATAGTTCAGTCAAGCCAATAACCGAAACCAAAGTTGTATCTTTCAGACTGATGATAAACTGGTTGACCAGACTAGGAGTTGACACCTTGAGGGCTTGTGGTAGGATAACCTTGCGCATGGTTTGTCCATAAGATACACCAAGTGAGAGGCTAGCCTCCATTTGCCCCTTTGGTACTGCATTGACACCACCACGTATGATTTCAGCAATATAAGCTGAAGCATTCAAAGTCAAAGCGATTGTGCCAGCCAGAAATTCATTGATTGGGCTTTGTTGACCTGTGATGAGTTGAAGTAGATTTGGGATGCCATAGAAAAGGAAAATAGTGAAAACAAGAAGCGGAACATCACGAATAAAGTCAATGTAGATACGGGCAATCGTGCGTAATACTCGATTTGGACTCACAATTGCTAAACCAAAGAATGTTCCAATAACCATGGCAAGAATAAAACTAAGAAGCAATAATTCCAAAGTTACAAGAAGTCCAGAAGCGAATTGTTTCCAGTTGTTTTTTAAGATTCCAATAAAACTATTTTCAGAGTTAGAATTAGAGCTTTTTGCCTTCGTATATTTGTCAACAATTTTTTGATAGTCTCCGTTAGCCTTCATCGTAGCCAGTGCCTTATTGAAACCAGCAATGAGTTCAGGGTGTGTTCCCTTCATGACAGCGAAGCCATAAGAGCCAAGAGGAATAGGTTTTATATTAATTGAAAGATTTGCGCCTTGTGTAATCGCATAGGAAAGGACTGGATACTCGTCCATGATGGCGTCAACGTTGCCAGCTTTTAAACTAGAAGTCATTGCAACGCCATCTTTGTAAGTTTTAATTGTAAAACCATATTTAGATTGGTTAGCTTCAAGCCAAGTTTGTCCAGCAGTGCCATTTTTTACACCAACAATTTTTCCTTTTAAAGCATCATAGGAAGCTATCTTCTTTTGTTTTGTCGTTGCAATCACAATAGCAGAGTTGTAATAAGGGTCAGAGAAATCAAAAATTTGTTTTCGTGCATCCGTAATTGTCATGCCAGCAATGACCGCATCGACCTTACCCGCTTGGAGGTTATTAATTGCAGCATCAAAGCCAGGGAAAGTCATCTCAAGTTGCCAACCATTCATTTTAGCAGCCTGTTTCATAAGCTCTACATCAATGCCAGCCCATTGTTGGTTACTATCTTGATATTCAAAGGGTGCATAAGCAATATCCGAGGCAACCTTCACGGTTGTTTGGGCGTAGCCATTGCTTGTAAAAAATAAAGCACCCGTCAAGAAAGAAAGAGTTGCTACAATTGATAGCAAGATTTTTTTCATAAGTATCCTCCTAAGTTTTTAATATTATACCATATAATTTGGAATTATCAGAATATATCAAAAGATGTCCTAAGATTCTCCTTTTATCATATTAAAAACAGGACAAAATTTGTCCTGTTTTTAATTATTAGAAGAATAACAAATCCTTGCTGGTATGCGTGAGAACTTCAGCACTGTTGTCAGTAACATAAAGACAGTCTTCGATACGTACACCGACTTTACCTGGGATATAAATACCTGGCTCATTTGAAAAGACCATGCCTTTTTCGATGATGATATCTTCTGCACCACCGATTGATGGGAATTCATGAACTTCCATACCGATACCATGTCCAAGACGATGATTGAAGTATTCACCATAGCCAGCTTTAGTGATAAGATCACGTGCAACTTTGTCAATTTCAAGAGCTGAAACACCTGGCTTGATGAAATCCATAGCAGCAAGTTGAGCCTCTAGTACGATTTTATGAATTTCTTGGTCGAATTCTGGTGCACGTCCGATTGAAATTGTACGTGTCGCATCAGAAGCATAGCCATTTTTCATAACGCCAAGATCGAAAAGAAGAAGTTTATTGTTT
>JAIRUS010000064.1 GCA_031254295.1 Streptococcaceae bacterium
TGATAGTTTAGCTTAAATGCCATTTTTGTATATCCAAAATGTAAACCAGACAAGGGTCATCATAATCGAAAGAATAAGTCCAAGCGGGGCAAGAACTGTTGCAATGACCGTCAGCGTACGATTGTTGTGACGAAGCCACGCTAAGAGTGTTAAAATTAGGCCGACTAAAGCAAAAATAATTCCCATAATTGGTGTCCAGCTGAAGCAGAGCCCCAAGCCTGAAAAGATCACTGCCAGAATCGCAAGAACTAACTCATCGCGATAAGCGGCTCCAACTGGCAGTTCTTTGACTTGTCCCTTCATGAAATCCGCCAATTCAAGCCAAGCTTTCTGCTCAAAACGACTTAATTCTTTTCCACGGACGGTGAAATGAACATCATTTGCCCAATCCTTATCTCTATACTGTCGGAGCAGTTCCTGAGCTGCAAATTGCTCAGCAGCCGCAAGATTTTCAGTCTGCACTCGGAAGTAGCCCTCGCGTTGGACATAAAACGCACCTTTTGCGACAGAATGGTCATTAATCGTCAGTCCTTTTGCAATGCCTTTCAAGGTCAGCCCCTTACTCAAATCTACCTGCGGATGATTGTTCCAAATAACTTGATAGCCATTCATTTCCTACTCACTTCCACCTTTCTCATATTCTATAATAGTCATTTTATCATTTATAACCGTCAATTTTCCTGCTCGTCGATAGCCGAATTTCTCGTAAAGATGGCGGTTGCCAGCTTCTTGCAAAATCGTTGAGAGCAGCCAGCCGCCCTTGGGCTGGTAGATTTTCTCAAGCTCACGCAAGCAGGCCTGACCAAGGCCTTGATTTTGAAATTCAGGCAGAATGCCAAAGTTGCCAATGTGTATCTGATCCTGGCCTTCAAACTCTTCTGTCAGATGGACAAGTTGAATAAATCCTAGAGTTTGCTTTTCATTTGCAATAAAATAGCAGGTCACATGTGGCTTGTCAAACCAACTTTCTATACGCTCAATCGGCAAATTTGCAGGATTAATTTCATCATCATGATATTTAGCGAGGTAGGGCCTGAATATCGGCTGGAAGAGGGCTAATATCTTTTCGGCTTCCTTTCGATGGGCTTTAATTAATTTGAGTGTCATTATCTTTTTTCCATTTCCAAGTTTCTGCAGATTTTAATGATAATATTCTTTTTGAAAAATTCTATGAAAAAATTTGTTCAGATTAAAACTAGCCATTGCTAGGATTAGTAAAATTCCTAAAAATACCATAATAAGAGTTAAGACACCAACCAGCCCGTTTTCCCGAACACTAAGCGGTGGATAATAACCGTTCTTGAAAAGCTCAACGATTACCACGTAAATAAGTGGGAGAACTAAACCCGAGCAGATTGACTTTATCCCCTTGTCTTGTCTATGATCAATAAATAAAAGCCAAAACAAAAACATCAAAATAGGATTTATGATATGTAGAAATAGAAAACTACCTGCAAAGTTCATTTGAGAGGCGAAAGCCATGACGAAGATAAAGACAAGCATCAAAAGGAGCATCGCATCAAAGTACAAAAAGCGAGGAAGCTTTCTGTGATACTTTAGCTCGTAGATTCCAGCAATTAGCAAAAGCGCTCCGGCACACAAGTTGCTCCAAAAGGTAAGTTCCCAATTTCCAATAATTTGAAAACCGTAGGAAATCAAAGCAATCAAGAGCAACCAACTGCCAAATAAAATAGATAAAATTGCTGCCTTTTTATTTATCATTTCTCTATTTTTTTCTCTCTATTTTCAGCCCTGTCAGTGCTGAAGAAACATCTTCAGATTGCATCAGGGCCGTGCCAACAAGAAGGCCATTGAAATAAGGAGCAAGAAGTTCAGCCTCCGCCAGTCCAAAAATTCCCGACTCTGAAATGTAGACATTTTCAGCTTTAAAATCGGCAACTAAGTCCAGCGAATTTTGCAAGCTGACCTCAAAAGTCTTAAGATTGCGATTGTTCACGCCGATAATCCGCGCGTCAAGCGCATGCGCGAGGTTCAGCTCGGTTTTATTGTGCGTCTCGACGAGGACTTCAAGACCAAGCAAAATGGCATAATCATAGAGCTCTCGCAATTTTTCAAAGTCATTTTCAAAGCAGGCAACAATCAGGAGAATCACAGTCGCGCCAGCGTTCAAGCTGCGCACAATCTGCTTTTTGTCAATGATGAAATCCTTGGCGAGCGTCGGAACGTTGACGGCTGCGGAAATTTCTTGCAGATAGCCGATATTGCCCTTGAAAAAGGCCGAATCCGTCAGCACCGAAATCATGGCTGCGCCCGCGGCCTCATAAGTCAAGGCCTGAGCGGTCAAATCCGCATCTAAATTAATGGCGCCTAAACTGGGCGACGCTTTCTTGCACTCGGCGATGACTTGAAGCTGCTCAGGATGCTGCCTCAAAAAGTCGTAGAGCCTATAGCTTGCACGAACCTGTCCAGCCGCTTCAACTGGCATTTCGGCGACTTCTTGCGCCTTTTGGGCAAGTATTGTTTCTAAGAATTTTCCTGGTTCAATGTTCATATCTTCTCCTTCGTAATAATACCGTGCTACTCATAGGTCACAATTCTTTCAATAAATTGTGGCAGATTTTGTAACTTTTTTGCGAAAAATGTCGGATAGACCTTGTATTTGGCGTAATCTGCAAGCGCTAGCCAGTGCAGCGTCTCTGTAAGACCAGCGGTCGCACCAAGCTTAAAATCCTCATGATTCTGCGACTTCATCAGGAAATAAAAAGTCAATTCATGCACAGCCGTTTGACCGTCGCCGCTCTTGAAGAAATTCTCATGAATAAACAGCAAGCGGTCAATTTCAAGCTTTATGCCTGTTTCTTCCATGACTTCACGTAAGCAGGCTTCTTCTGCTGTTTCGCCCAGTTTGACCGCACCACCAATACTGTAGAAATAATCATCACGCGCATTCCCCGCCATCAGAACTCTACCATTTTCAAGAATGATTGCCGCCGCCCGATAGCGAAAGCCTGCACTTTCTCGCACAAATGCAATATCTCGACTTACTTCCGCCATACTAGACTTCTCTAAAGCTGCCTCAAGTCGATAACCCTCTGGATCAATAACAAAGGCGGCATAATATCCTTCACCATCACTAGACGGACGCTCGCCAGGTACTCCATTGTCTTTTCCACCATTTGCTAAAGCAACCTCGTAAAATTCGTTGACCGCTTCTCTTGTTTTAGCCTGAAAAGCAAAATGAAAAGGTCTAGGCTCTCCAAGCCCAATCCAGATATAACCGTCGTGGCTATCACCCGTTTCAAAAGTCAAACCAAATTGATCTTCATGTATAAGTCGACCTCCAAGCGGTCGTAATACTGCCGAATAAAAATTTTTTGCTCGTTCCAAATCTTGCACGAGAAGATCCAAATGATCTAGCATATCTGCCTCCCGTCTATTTCTCTTGGCTCTTTCTAATCTCTGTCAACACATTTTGCACTAAGAAATTCAGAAACTGGTAAGGCTTTTCTGCAGCTTCAGGATTTTTAGGAATCGACATCGTATAAATACCATCTCTCACGAACAGATAAGCCGCCGTACTCTGGCTAGCTTTAAATGAAAAATCATCTGTTTTCTGTGCAAATTTAATCAGTTGGCCTGCGCTAAAACAGAGTGAACCGCCAGCCTTTGCGACCTCAGCATTTCCCTGATTAATTCCCAATAAACCGCCCCCCGTCGAGTAATAGAGTGAGACATGCTCGTCAGAGAAAGTACAAAAAAGCGTGGCAAAATTTTCTTTGCTTAGTGGTAAATCAACGACAACAGCATAACACTGCTCATTATTGTTCAAGGCTACCTGTGGCTGAATCTCAAAGGCTTTTTCTCGAAGTCCCAGATAGGTCGGATCTATCTTT
>JAIRUS010000107.1 GCA_031254295.1 Streptococcaceae bacterium
TATGATGGATTTTGAAGTTAGAACAAATAATTAGTCGTCTTGATCTACAAGAAGACGAATCTTTTTCTTACCCTCTTCGACTGGAATTGAGTAAACAATAGTGCGGACCGCTTGAATAATGCGCCCCTGACGGCCGATAACATGGCCAAGATCTGCTTGGTCAACTTGAAGATGATATTCCTCAAATTCCTCACCGTCTTGGATAGAAAGTGTAACTGCAGAAGGATTCGAGACAAGTGGTTTCACCATTGTCAAAATCAATTCTTTGATGTCAGTCATTGTGGTTTACCTCGTTTTTTTATTTTCCATATTTTGTCTCATGGAATTTTTTCATGATTCCAGCGTTAGACAAAATATTTTTGACTGTATCAGATGGTTGTGCACCATTACCAAGCCATTCAAGAATACGATCTTCCTTGAGTGTTACTTGGCTTCCAGCTGCAACCAATGGATTATATGTGCCAACAGTTTCGATAAAACGACCATCACGTGGTGCGCGACTATCAGCAACATTAATACGGTAAAATGGCTTCTTCTTTGAGCCCATGCGAGTCATACGGATTTTTACAGACATTTCAGTCTCCTTTTTCTAGTTTATGTACTTAGTATACTAGAATTTTTGAAGACTGTCAAGAAAAAAACTTGACGGCTTTTAAATGTTGAGATGTTCCTTTTTAAAAACCTATCATTTTAAGATTGAAATTGGTTATATTTCATTTCAAAGGCTGAGATAACTGTTTTAGAAGCTTTTGAAAATGGATAAGTTTTGCTCAATGTTCCATGAACAATGATACGCGCACTTGCTTCAGCATCAGTACATGTAACAAGTGTCACTTCTTTCACTCCCTCATGATCATCTATTACCGCAACATCTTCTGGTTGAACTGTGTAAATGTTATCAATAGTATATTCATAAACATTTGTCTTATCGGTCAGATAAATCTTCATTCCAGTTTTTGCATTTGTCAATGGTGAAAATAATAAATCCGAAGCCCCTGCCATTCCAAAAACATGGTGACTTGCCAGAGAATAATTACCTTGTCCCATGGTCTCATCTTTCATCGTCCCTGCTCCAAATAAAAGCAGGTTTGAGTCAAGGCCGTTGAAAATAGGTAAGTTAATCTTAACATCTGGAATAGCCAAACCACCAATAACAGGATAATTCTGAGCCGCCTGAGCATTTGCTACAGAGTTGAAATCAACAGATTGAACCTGTTTAAAATCATAGTTAGCTTTTTTCTTCTTATTTGCTGCTAAAGTCTTGGCATCGTAATTTGAAACTTGGTAGCTATTTATCTTATTTGCCATGAGTATGTTTCGAATAGATTTGTTAAAAACTAGCCCCAATCCTACAAGAATCATTAAGATAATCAGTATATTTGCAATCCAACGTTTTGTTTTCTTCATGGTCCCCCAATATCAACCTTTTATGTAATCAACCATTTCCTTTAAGGCTCGAAATGCTTGCAATTTTATATTTTGAATCAGAATTAACAGTGAATTTATCTTTTAGCCCTGGAGTTACATAGACTTTATCATTTTTATCAATAAAAATGGCTTCAAGATTATTTTTCAAGACATAATCGTAACCTTTTTTGGTTCCAAGTGCAAAAACTGCCGTCGTCACACCGTCACCGTACGAATAGTTATTCTTTCCGACAATTGTAACACTTTGGATGTCATTATCAAAGGGATATCCTGTTTTTGGGTTCAAAATATGTGCATATTTTACACCATTAACTTCCAGATAACGTTCATATATTCCTGAAGTTGAAACAAATTGGTCTTCTGCTGCTAAAATCCCAAGATTTTCTCCATCTGGATTATTAGGATCTTTGATTCCTATATTCCATTCTGTATTAACACCTCGAGGACCATTTCCCATAACATACAAGCTCGAAGAACCAAGGTCAACAATTGCATTCTTGACTCCACCTGATTTTAGTTTTTCGGTCATCAAGCGGGCAACATAGCCCTTAGTCATTGAGCCCAAATCAAGCTGTACCCCTTTTTTGGCCAAATACACTGTCTGCTTTGTCTTATCTAACTTGATGAATTTGTAATCAATCAAGGGTAGAACCTGATTAATTTCTGACTGGCTTGGCTTTTTTGCATCATCAAAGCCAATATGCCAAAGCTGTGTCAAAGCACCGATTGTCACATCAAAGCCTGTTTTTTGAGCCGATAAATCATATGCGGCTTGAATTAAATCAAAAACACCAGAGTTGACCTTAACGGCCTTAACTCCTGCATTTGCATTTATTTTATCAACGAGCGACCCTGTTTGATTCACAGTTACCCATGTATCATAATCTTGGGCTATTTTTAACGCATCTGTAACGACTTTTTCAGTATTTGGCGTATAGTTGGTTATTTTTACAGTTGTTCCCATTGTATCAACTTGCTTTACATAAGGACTTTTAAGTAAATTTTCACTTGATGTTGCTGAACAAGCTGTTAGTAAAACAAGCAACATTGACAATATCAGTCCAATACCAAAAGAAATTTTAAGTCTTTTAGATGATTTCTTCTTCGTATTCATAAGTTAAATTTTATCATAAATGATATATATTTATAAATTAATAAAATTGTTTTCAAAAAAGCCATCATAAGACGACTTTTTTGAAAATTTTCTAACCTTTAAAGGAAACTCCTTCATTTACCCAGCCTGAAGCGATAAGAACTTTAATTTCAGCCTGAGAGCTCGTCAAAAGATGATCTCCCTTTGGTGATCTCAGACGATAAACGTTAATCCCTGTATTGGGCGACATCCATCCAATTCCCTCTCCTTTCCAGCCCTTTCCTAGCAAATAATCATATTCGTTTTTATCCGCTGTATAGAGATGTTCTCCAGAACTTAAATTATACAATCTATAAACTACTTCCCCACTTGTTGCAGTTCTAAATGGAATTCCTTCATACACTGCACCGCTATTTGCCACTATTTGGGCTTCCGCTTGATTACTTGTAAAGAAATGATGACCATTTGAGAATGCAAAGCGATAGACCGCGTTTGGATCTGAAGGAATCGTAACTACAGGTACTACAGGCACATTAACAGATTGAGCAAAAGTTGGACGCTGTACTCCCCAGAAGGTTAGTCCACCAATTGTGCCTGTATTTCGAGAATATTGTTGGACCGTTGTATTACCAGAGACGTTTTGTTCCAAAGTCGTAAAGTTAGTTCCAGATGATGAAATAACCACACCAACATGCCCATATCCACCTGTCCAAACTGCAATATCACCTGCCTGTGGATTCGTCTGAGCTCTTGAAAGTCGAGTAAAACCAGTAAAATTTAAATAACTATAATCAGCGCCATTTCCATAGGTTCTTACGCCAAACAGATAATTTGAATATGCCATAGTCAAATCCACACATTGCGCCCCATATGCTCCATCTATATCAATTGAAATCCCCCGCTGTGCATTCAACCAACTCATCGCCTGATTTAAAGTTTTATTTGCTCCAGTGATCGCAGCAAGCGAAAGACTCGTCTTCCCTGAAACAAGCGATGGTGTCACATTATTGTTCCAATCATACTGTGGGCTTACTCCATCAATTGATTGCTTCAATGAAATATTGGCTGCTGGGCTGATACTAACGGCTGATGCACTTGTTCCAGCTATTAAAATTCCAACACCCAATAATATAATCCTCGCAATTTTTTTAGTTCTTCCTGATGTTCTTTTCATTTTTCTCCGATCTTTTATTTTTTGCAAGAAATATATTCACCCAAATTTATATCTCTTACTAATTTATACGTAAAAAATACGAAAATGTTTCAAAAATAAAAAAAGAAAATTGAATTATTCAATTTCTTTTTTATGTGAACCACTAAGGCGATTTAAATTATTATTATTTTATTGTTCTTCTGTATTAGTTAATAGCCGATCTAGAGATGTATCCTCAGAAACTTCAATCGTTTTATTTTCTAATATTTCCGCTACTTGTTCAGCTTTATTTTCAACTTCAACAATGCTTTCCTCATCTTCAGAAACAGGTTCTACCAGAGCGAAGCTTACAATTGAAGCTGCTTCGTCAAGACGCATTACTTTAACCCCCTGAGTAGCACGACCAGTTTGGCTGATGTTAGAGACATTTGTTCGGATAATAACACCTGTATCCGTGATAATCATAATGTCTTCATCACCATTAATAGCCGTCAAACCTGACAGTTTTCCTGTTTTCTGGGTCACATTCATGACCTTGATTCCTTTACCACCACGACCCTTTGTCGGATATTCCGTAGCATTTGTTCGTTTACCAAGTCCAGCTTCTGAGATAACTAAAATTTCTTGGCTATCGTTGACTGTTGATGTTCCAACAACGAAGTCACCTTCACGGAGATTCACACCACGCACTCCTGAAGCACTACGGCCCATGTCACGCACAACATCAGATTTGAAACGAACCGAATAACCATCGTGAGTTCCGATGATAATTTCATCCTCATCTGCAGTACGGAGAACATTGATCAACTCATCGCCTTCACGTAGGTTCAAGGCTTTCAGACCGTTGGTACGTATATTGGCGAATTGGCTGGTTGAGGTACGTTTCACAACTCCATTACGTGTCGTAAAGAATAGATATTCGGCGTGTTCACTATCTACCTTGATAATTGTTGCAATTTTTTCACTCTCATCAAGTTTCAATAGATTGACAATTGGTAAACCTTTCGCTGTCCTTCCATATTCAGGGATTTCATAGCCCTTCATGCGATAGACTCGGCCTTGATTTGTAAAGAATAAAAGATGATCATGCGTTGATGTAGAGACTAGATGTTGAACAAAATCATCATCTGACATGCCCATACCTTGAACACCACGTCCTCCACGTTTTTGAGCGCGAAATTCATCATTGTTCAAACGTTTAACATAGCCTTTATTTGATAAGGTAATCAAGACTGACTCTTCTTCGATGAGGTCCTCATCTTCAAGCGATGTGACCTCGCCAACAAGCAGTTTCGTGCGTCGAGCATCTGCAAACTTAGTCTTAACTTCCTCAAGCTCCTCGCGAATAATTGTCTTAACACGTTCAGGTTTTGCCAGAATATCTGTTAAGTCAGCAATCAAGGCAATCAAATCTTGATACTCAGCCTCAATCTTGTCACGCTCCAAACCTGTCAAACGGCGCAAACGCATATCAAGAATGGCTTGTGATTGTTTCTCAGATAGAGAAAACTCAGTCATCATCTGCTCTTGCGCAATTGCATCTGTTTGAGATTCACGGATAATACTGATAATGCGATCAATATTATCAAGCGCAATTCGCAGGCCTTCCAAGATATGCGCACGCGCTTCTGCACGCGCTTTGTCAAAGGCTGTACGACGTGTTACAACTTCAATTTGATGGGTAATATAATCCGTCAAGATTTCTTTCAATGACAAAATCTTTGGTGTTCCATTTTCAATGGCCAACATATTGAAACCAAATGAAGTTTGTAGCTGCGTTAGCTTGAAAAGATTATTTAAAACAACTGAAGCACTGGCATCACGACGAATTTCGATAACCAAGCGCACACCTTCTCGTGAAGATTCATCACGACAGGCTGTAATCCCATCAATACGCTTCTCCTGTGCTAATCTAACAATGTGTTCATGCACTTTTGCTTTATTGACCATATATGGAAACTCGGTTACAATAATACGTTCTTTGCCGTTTTTTGTTTCCTCAATTTCAGTCTTGGCGCGTAGGACAATTGATCCTCGACCAGTTTCGTAAGCGCGATAGATTCCAGATTTTCCCATTACTAAAGCACCCGTTGGGAAATCTGGTCCAGGTAGAACATTCATCAAGTCACGCGTTGTAGCCTCAGGATTTTCCATCAGCATATCTACAGCCGCAATTGTTTCTCCTAGATTATGGGGTGGAATATTAGTGGCCATACCAACTGCGATACCTGTCGTACCATTGACAAGCAGGTTAGGAAAACGAGCTGGTAAAACAACTGGCTCGCGCTCTGTACCATCGTAATTATCAGCAAAATCAACCGTATTTTTATTAATGTCACGCAACATTTCAAGGGCGATTTTGGACATACGCGCCTCGGTATAACGTTGTGCGGCCGCACCATCACCATCCATAGAGCCAAAGTTACCATGACCATCTACGAGCATATGGCGGTAACTCCACCACTGTGCCATACGCACCATGGCCTCGTAGATAGAACTATCACCATGTGGATGATACTTACCCATAACGTCACCTGTAATACGAGCTGACTTCTTATGTGGTTTATCTGGAGTATTTCCTAGCTCATTCATTCCGTACAAAATACGGCGATGAACAGGCTTCAAACCATCTCGCACATCAGGGAGCGCACGAGCCACGATAACTGACATCGCATAGTCGATAAAGCTCGTCCGCATTTCTTTGGCAAGATTGACTTCTACTACGTTTTTATCTTCCATTTTTCTCTTTCTAAATCCAATTCAGACTGTCTCAATTATAGCATAAAAGCCAGTATTTTACTGGCTTCTCAAATAGTATTATAAAAACCAAAAATCGCCTTTGAGGCGATTTTTATTACTTAGAAATTCAACAATCCCAGGAAGCTTTCAGCTTCAAGAGATGCTCCACCAACTAAAGCTCCATCAATGTTTGGTTTAGCCATCAATTCAGCGATTGTTTCAGGTTTTACAGAGCCACCGTATTGGATACGGACAGCTTCTGAAACTTCTTTGCCGTAAAGTTTTTCAACTACTGAGCGGACAACACCACAGGTCTCATCTGCAATTTCAGGAGTTGCAGTTTTACCTGTACCGATAGCCCAGATTGGCTCGTAAGCAATAACTAACTTAGAAACTTCTTCAGCACTCAATCCTGCAAGTCCTGCCTCGATTTGGCCTGATACCCACTCAGCAGTTTTGCCTGCCTCAAATGTTTCCAAAGTTTCACCACAGCAAAGAATCGGTGTTACACCTGCTGCAAATAAAGCTTTGGCTTTTTTATTGACATCTTCGTCAGTTTCGTGGAAATATTCACGACGCTCTGAGTGGCCAATGATAGAATATTCAATTCCTTCTGCAGCCAACATAGCAGGTGAAATTTCTCCAGTAAAAGCACCTGAGTTTTCAAAATAAACATTTTCAGCTGCAACCTTGTATGAATTTTTTCCGCGATGATGTGCCAACGGAACAAGATACATAGCTGGTGCTGCAATAGCTACTTCAATCTTTTCTGGATCTGGCAACTTACCATCAATTCCTGCGATAAAAGCGAAAACTTCGCGAAGGTTTTTATTCATTTTCCAGTTACCAGCGATAAATGGTTTACGTGACATTTGAGTCTCCCTTTTCTTTCGCCACAAAATACTAAGAATCTGTAGCATTTATTTTTTTCATTAGCTTATAGGAAATCCCATAAGCCTGTTTATGACATGTATATTTTACCATTTTTTGTGATAAAATGTGTCCTGTAAATATATGTCGGCTTAAAAAGAAAGGCAACATCCAAATGAAGGAAAAAATTTTACTATCAGGCTATACGAAGCGTGAATCAAAAGGCGTTTATAGTATAATCCTTGATACTGAAAAGAAAGAAATCTCCGAACTAGAGGAAGTCGTTTCTGTTAATGGACCAACTTACTTGACAGTAGATGATAGAGGCCATCTCTATACAGTATCAGCAGATAGCCAAGGAAACGGTGGAACTTCTGCTTTTAGCTTTGATGGTTCCAAAGCCAGTTTATTAAATAATGTATTGGCTTCTGGGGCTTCAAACTGTCACGTTTCGGTGGACTCGAAGCGCCACCTCGTTTATGCTACCAATTATCACGAAGGCGAAGTACGGGTGTATAAGCAATTGGCTGATGGCTCGCTCGAGCTAACGGATACAGTTAAGCACGAAGATCATCACGGACCAAAGCCAGAACAAAAAGGTCCTCTTTGCCACTTCGTCGTACTCACTCCTGACGATTATTTGGCCGTTTGCGACTTGGGAAATGATTCAATTTTCACCTACAAAGTTTCAAACGATGGTAAATTATCTTTGTATGCCCAGTACCATTCTGCTGCAGGCTCTGGAAATCGCCACCTAGAATTTTCTCATGATGGAAAAACTGCTTATCTAGCTTGCGAGCTTGACTCTACTGTGGAAGTTTTAAATTATCGCGATGGTAAATTTGAGCTCGTTCAAAAAATTTCAACTCTTCCGTCAGATTATACTGGTTTTAATGGTGTGGCTGCCATTCGCTTAACATCTGACAATAGGTTTCTCTATGTTTCAAACCGTGGACATGATTCACTCGCAATTTATGCAATCTCAGAAGCTGGAAAACATCTTGAACTTATAGACATCACAAAAACTGAGGGAAATATTCCACGTGATTTTAACTTAGCTGGAAATGATGAGTTTATCTTGGTAGCCCATCAAGATTCTGATAACCTGACACTTTTCAGCCGTGATATCACAAGTGGAAAACTAAGTCTTCTTCAAAAAGACTTCTATGCTCCTGAAATTACTTGTGTATTGCCAATTAAATGATAAATAAAAAAAGGAAAGTTAAACTGAACTATCCTTTTTTTATTTAAAATTTTGGGCTTGAATTTTATCTTGTTTCATTTGAGCAATTAGGGACTCAATGCCATCAAATTTCTCCATGCCTCTGATACGCTCAAGCCAATAGACTGTCAGATTTTCACCATAGATTTCTTGGTCAAAATCAAAAATATTGACTTCGATTGTTTTTTCTTTGCCATTGAAGGTATCATTGTAGCCAATAGACGCAAAACCACGCAGACGTTTTCCATCACGTAGGACATCGACTGTATAAACCCCAATAGCTGGGAGGTGAATATAGTCTTTAATCACAAGATTTGCAGTCGGATAGCCAATCTCTCGGCCACGCTTAAAACCATGAACAACAAGCCCTGTCGTTTCATATTCATAGCCGAGTAATTGATTCGCCTTACTAAGATCACCCGCTTTTACTAAATCACGAATGCGACTCGATGAAATCTTTTCACCATCTTCTTGCAATTCCGGAACATGCACAACTCGAATCTCCTCGGTTGATTTTAGATTCACCATATCAGAACCAGTTGTATAATCAAAGCCTGTGACAATCACTTGCGGATTCAATTTCTTACAGTAATGCTCAACAAATTCTGCCGATGTCGCCTTTGCAAAACTTGACGTTAAAGGCTTATAAAAAAGATAGTCTACGCCATTTTTTTCAAATAAGTCCTCACGTTTTTTGTCAGAGGTAAGTTTTAACAGCATATCAGGTTCAAACTGTTTGAAAGTCAGCTCAGCCTTTTCCGGAAAGGTTAGCACTGCAATTTTTAAATTCAGTATACTGGCAATCTTTCTCGCTTCTGCAAAAAGCTCTTGATGCCCACGATGTAAGCCATCAAAATAGCCCAGCACTAGCACTGTCTGCTCTGTAAAATTCTCAATGTCGTCAAAATTCTTTATTATCATATCAATATTTTCTTTGGTTTTAGCTGATTTTCACGCTGTAAGACAATTCCAACTAATGCCCCACGGTAAAAAACGGCAATATTTGCATCAATCTCAGCGATGTTTTCAAATTCAATTTTTTTACCAACTCGAATATCCGCAAATTGCGATTCTGTCAATTCTACTTTGGGTAAGCCCTCGACCGCAAAGAAAAGCGGCTGGAAGAGTTCTTCTAGTTGTCCCTGATCACGCGCTTCTTCGATTTCCTTCAGCGTTTTTGCTGCCTCAATCTTCAAGCCATTTGCCATTGTCCTTTGTAATCCCGACATATGTCCTAGATATCCAAGCTTAGTAGCCAAATCTACCGCTAATGTACGGATATAAGTGCCTTTAGAACAGGCCACTTCAAAACTAAATTTTGCTAATCCAGCTTCAAATTCAATATCAGAAGTTCGCACAAACTTTTTAATTTCAACCTCACGACTAGGCCGTTCTACCACTTGACCCGCTCGTGCGTATTCATAAAGCTTTTTACCATTAATTTTCACAGCCGAATACATCGGTGGAGTCTGCTGAATTTTTCCAACAAAAGAGAGAATAGCCTGATCGGCCTCTTCTTCTGTGGGGGGAGCTGCCAGCTCTTTTCTCTCAACAACTTCACCCTCAGCGTCTTCAGTTTCTGTCGAAAAGCCCAGTGTTACTTCGCCCTTGTAAACTTTACCAGCAGTGTCCATATATTCCAATAAACGGGTCGCTTTTCCAACAGCTACTGGCAAGACACCCGTAACAGCTGGATCAAGTGTCCCTGCATGACCGACTTTTTTAGTTTTTAATATCCCTCGAAGCTTTTGCACGACATCGTTTGATGTCCAATCAGCCTCTTTAAATACATTTAGAATTCCATCCATCTTTGGTATTATATCAAAAAGTGAGCACGACTGCTCAGCTTTGTAGGAATTTAGGTTCTAGCCAAAGGCCAGATTTTAAATTTCCTAGGAACTATGAGAGTGAAGTGAAGCCAAGCTCGCTAAAAAACTGTCCTGCCAGCATTTTTTAGAACTTATCTGGAACGGACAATAAAGCAGTTCGCCACGAAGATAGAAAAATACCCTATTATCTGCATCTGCTTAGATAATAGGGATATGACTATCATCAGGTGATAGTCCGCTTATTTGAAACTTGTAATTTTATCGCTGCTGAGACGTACTGACTCATAACCTGTTTCAGCTGCTTTTCCAATTGACACAATCATTACGGGCACATAGCGCTCTTTATCAAGTCCAAAAGCTTCTGCCAGTTGATTACTTTCAAAACCACCAATTGGATTTGTGTCATAGCCATGGGCGCGAGCCACAAGCATCAACTGCATAGCTGCTAAACTGGCATCAACTTTAACAACATCGTTCATCTCGTCCTTTGTCAAATTTTTGTACATTGGGATGATTGCTCCAAGTTGCTGATCTCTCACCTCTGCTGGCATTTTACCTTCTTCAAAGGCTTGATTATAAATCTCTTCACCATATTCATAGCAGTTTAGATCTCCAAAAATTAATACCATTGCAGATGATGTAGCATTTTGGCGGACGTTAAAGCGAATTAAAGGATTCAAGATGTCTTTGCCCTCTTGGCTCTCCACAATTACAAAACGCCAAGGTTGCATATTAACAGATGACGGAGCTGCAGTCGCTTCCTGAATCATTGTAAGCATTTCTTCATATGAGATTTTGACATTTTCGTCATAAAGACGCACTGATTTGCGACCAAATGTAATATCTGAAAAATCGTTATTTATAAATTGTGTGTTCATTTTCTGTTCTTTCTCTTTCTTCATTCCTTATTTTCTTAATTTGCTTAAGAGCTGCAATAGTTGTTCTTCTTCTGCCTTATTTAGAGCAATTCCTAATTCTTCTTTGACAGATTTATGCTCTCGCTCACAACGGCTAAGTTCTTCGACAGCTTGGTCTGTAATCTCGACAAAAATCTCTCGATGATTATCTTTATTCCTCACCCGAGTCACATAGTTTTCTTCTTCCAAGATTTTTAAATGCCGTGTAACGGCGGCACTATCTATTTTGAGTTCGCTTTGCAATTGACTCTGAGAGCATTTTCCTAACTCTGAGAGCATTTGCATCAACTCATAACGAGTGATACTGAAGCCTGTTGTTTTTTCAAACGTGCCTGTCATCTCTTGATTTGCAAGCTTTAGCTGATACAGTAGCTGACTGACATCTTTTAAATTCATCTGACTCCTCTCTTTTCATCGTTGACTAATCAATCATTGACTTGTCAATGATATAATTTTACAATCTTTCTGTCAAACAATTTGTTTCAGTTATTACTTACCCATTTTTATCCAAATAAAAAAGTATATAATTAGAGAAATTAACATAAGGAAATGAGGCCTAAACTAAATACGATGAGACTTACTGAAAACGTTGAAATGCTTGAAGTAAAACTACCAAATGGTGGAATTTATCACCCTACTTTGACTTGGGATGCTACACATCTCGTACTATTCGACACTGGTACACCTGACGCTGTTCCCTACTTTATCAATGCTATAAAAGCTGCTGGCTTCAATCCTAAAGATTTAACTGATATTATCCTCACACATCAGGATCTTGATCATATTGGCGGCACTTTAGATTTGCTAAAAATGGCGCCAAATGCCAAAGTTTATGCATATGAGGTTGATGCACCATTTATCGAGGGGAAAGAAATGCCGACCAAACTTGCTAGGCAAGAGCAACGTTTAAAATCTGGCGAAATAACTGAAACAGATCCCTTTTATCACTTCTTAAAAGAAGGATTTTCTAAGGTTTATTTAACAGTCGATGTAAAACTATCAGACAATGAAGCCCTTGACTTCTGCGGCGGAATTACAACTATTTTCACTCCAGGGCATACACCTGGACATGCTACTTTTTACCTCAACTCAAGCAAGTTAATGATATGTGGAGATGCAGCCAACGTAGAAGCTAATAAACTAATCGGCTCAAATCCTGCCATGACTTGGGACAATGAGCAAGCTGAACAGTCACTTGCAAAAATAAAATCCTATAATTTGAATGGCGCCATTTGTTTTCACACAGGATTTTTAAAACTTTAAATATAAATAAAACGCATCCTAAAGTTATAATACGTTTTATTTATGTTTAATTATTTATTTGTCTTCCGAGCCTTTAAAGATAACTTAATTAAAAACGGCGCCAATAAAGTCGTGAGCAATATCACCACTACCAGTTCAGAATAAATTCCGTCACTAATTATTTTGCTTGATAAGCCTATTTGAACAACGATTAAAGCCATCTCTCCACGAGAAATCATCCCAGTTCCAACAAGTAGACTTTCATCATTTTCTAAACCTGAAAATTTGGCTGCAAAATATGCTGGAACAAATTTCGTCAAAACAGCTAACATTGTAAACAACATAATCAATAAAGGCTGAGAAATTAGACTTTTAAACGACATTGAAATTGCAATTGACATAAAAAAGATTGGAATAAATACCACATAAGCAATGGCCGATATATACTCTTCAATCTTCTTTGCAGGCTCAGTCTGTGAGATTGCAATACCTGCAAAAAAACTACCAATCACAGCTGACATTCCGACTGCATTCGCAAGTAAACTCAAGCCCAAGCAAACAAGTAGGGCTACTGTCGTATGTTTTGCAAAAATTTTCAGCCGCTCAACAAATTTCCAGAATCTCGGAATGAACTTATGAACGAAAACTAAGACTAAAAAGAAAGCAATCGTCAAAACTCCCTTAACAAGTAAATTTCCATCAGAGGCAGCACTTGTACTTCTGAAAATCGACAAAATAACAACGGCTAAAATATCATCTACAATTGCCGCACCGAGTATGATATTTCCAGCACGAGTGCTAAGCTTGCCATATTCTTGTAATACCTCAACTGTAATAGAAACTGATGTTGCAGCAAAAACAATCCCATAGAAGACTGAGACATTAAAGCTATAGCCTAATAAAGAG
The DNA here is from genome assembly GCA_031254295.1 of Streptococcaceae bacterium. Lineage (GTDB taxonomy): Bacteria > Bacillota > Bacilli > Lactobacillales > Streptococcaceae > Lactovum. Next base: position 13,400 of record JAIRUS010000107.1, read on the forward strand.
GTTATCAGCCAAAATACAGCTAAGGGTACAATCACGCCAGCCAACGCAACGAGTAATGAAGATTTGAAATATCGCTTCAGTAAACTCAAATCTGCTTCAAGGCCTGCTAGAAACATAAGCAGAATTACACCAATTTCACTCATCACTTCAAGTGTATGACCGTTATGAATCCAGCCCAAAAGTGCTGGCGCTAAGATAACGCCCATCAGCATTTGACCAATCACAGCTGGAATATTTAAGCGTTTAGACACTACTGTTGCAACCAATGAGGCTGTAAGTATTAAAGCAATTTGTTGGATATCATTCATCTTAACTATTGTATCAGATTTTTGACAACATAAAAACGACTCTTTTGGGAGTCGTTTTTACTTGATAGTAAAAATTACTTAGCTTCAGCAGTTCCGCCAGCTTCAGCAATTTTAGCTACGATAGCATCAGCGTCAGCTTTTGATGCGCCTTCTTTGATTGTGCCAAGACCATCAACAAGATCTTTAGCTTCTTTAAGGCCAAGTCCAGTGATTTCACGAACCACTTTGATAACGCCAACTTTTTTGTCGCCTGCTGCAGTCAAGACAACATCAAAGCTATCTTTTTCTTCAGCAGCACCTGCTGCTGCACCTGCTGCTGCTACAGGAGCAGCGGCAGAAACGCCAAATTTCTCTTCGATTGCAGATACGAGATCAGCGAGCTCAAGGATTGTTGCGCCTTCAAGCTCAGTAACAATGTTTTCAATATTCAATGCCATGATTGATATTCTCCTTTAATTTTTTAAATAGATGGAAGGGGCTTAAGCTGCGCCTTCTTTTGATTCAGCAACAGCCTTAACAGCATATGCCACGTTACGTACAGGTGCTTGAAGCACACTAAGCAACATTGAGAGCAAGCCTTCGCGACTTGGCAATGCAGCAATTGCTTTGACTTCATCAGCTGAAGAAACTTTTCCTTCAATTACACCAGCTTTGATTTCAAGCGCTTCTGCTTTCTTTGCAAAGTCTGCAATAATTTTTGCAGGTGCAATTGCATCTTCAGTTGAAAATGCCACAGCAGATGGACCTACGAAGTTTTCATTCAATGCTTCAAGACCAGCTTTTTCAGCTGCACGACGCAAGATTGAATTCTTTACTACTTTAAGTTCAACACCAGCTTCACGCAGTTGCTTACGAAGCTCTGTGTCCTGAGTAACACTCAAACCACGTGAACTTGCAACGACAATAGATGTAGCTTCTTTAAACTTTTGAGCATAAACTTCTACAAGATCTTCCTTTGCAGCCATTGTCGCTACATTTACTTTGTAATCATTCATTTGTTTACCTCCTATTTTATTTTGGACGGAAAATAAAAATCTTCCGCGACCAAAAGACACGGAAGAGTAAAATATCATTATAATATCAACTCACCTCGGCGGGATGTTTACGGCTTAAAGCCCCCTGCTGTCTTTGGCGGTTTATTCAGTTAAACCTTTGTTATTGTATCAGATTTGAGAAAACTTGTCAAGCATTAAGAAACTTAATAGATTTATTTCGGCGTAAGAGAACGAAAATGAAAGCAAAAGCAAGGGTAAATATTGCGCCCTCAATTAGATTAAATGGGATAACTCCAGCGAGAAGATAGACTTTCATTCCGCCTTTAAACATTGTGTTGATGTCAAAATTAGCAAATTTTGCATACATTGGAATGGCATAGATAACATTCAAAACAAGCATTGCCGCAGTAAAGGCCAAAGTTCCCAGAATGCCTCCAAGTGCAAATCTGATAGGTGTTACTTTTTCCTTGATAAAGAACCAGAGAATAACCATAAAAAGAGAGATTGCAAGATAATTCATCGGCAATCCAATCCAAGTCGATGGGCCTTGATTAAACAAGAGCAACCAGAGCAATGTACGAATCGTCAAAATGACAAATCCTGAGCCAAGTCCCAGCGTGAACACGCCAATAAGCACTGGCAAAATTGTCAACTCAACTTTGAGAAAGTCGACAACTGGCAAGAGTACAAATTGCAAAAAAGGTGCTGCAAGTAGTGTAGAAAGAGCTGAGAGCATCGCAATCAGCGTCAGTTTCCTTGTGTTAGACATAAAAAGTCCTCCAAAATTTTAGAATTTCTTCATTCAACAATTTTGAAGGGAGTTTACAGTTATTGACGCCTAAAAAACGATAGCACATAAAAAAAGCGTATGACTTCTTCTCCCATCCTGACTTTACAGTCGGTCCCAGAATTTCACTGAGTCAAGCTCTTGCGAGCTTCGCAGACTTTAACTGCCGGTCCCGAATTACACGGTGCCCTGAAGATAGTTTCATTATATCACTTATGATAAATATTTCAATAAAGTTTATTAAAATATTCAACCAAAAAAGTGATAATCCTAGTGAGGCTAAGATTATCACTTGTATATCTCAAACTCATTCATCGTCCATACTCAGCACAGATAGGAAAGCCTCTTGTGGCACTTCAACATTTCCCACGGCTTTCATACGTTTTTTACCTGCCTTCTGTTTTTCAAGAAGTTTACGCTTACGTGAAATATCGCCACCATAACATTTTGCAAGTACGTTCTTGCGCAAGGCTTTGATATCTGCACGTGCCAGAATCTTGCCACCAACAGCCGCCTGAATTGGAACTTCAAACATTTGTCGAGGAATCAACTTGCGAAGCTTTTCAACTATGGCACGACCGCGATCCTGTGCAAATTCTTTATGGGCAATAAATGACAAGGCATCAACTTTTTCGCCATTTAAAAGAATATCCATTTTAAGAAGTTTGCTCGAACGATAATCTGAAATTTCATAATCAAAGCTTGCATAGCCTTTTGTAGACGATTTTAGCTTATCAAAGAAATCGAAAACAATCTCGCTTAACGGAATATGATAGATGATATTGACACGGTTCGTATCCAGATAGTCCATCGTCACAAACTCACCGCGCTTGCGCTGAGCAAGCTCCATCACTGCTCCAACATATTCATTTGGCACCATAATCTGGGCTTTCACAAACGGCTCTTTGATTTCATCAATATAAGACGGATCTGGAAACTCTGATGGATTGGCTACTTCATGTGTTTCACCATCTGTCGTGATGACATGATAAACAACGGAGGGAGCTGTCATGATGAGATCCATGTCAAACTCGCGCTCCAGACGTTCCTGTACGACATCCATATGCAAAAGTCCGAGAAAACCACAGCGGAATCCAAACCCTAAGGCTTGTGACGTTTCTGGCTCAAACTGGAGACTGGCATCATTTAGTTGCAACTTGTCAAGTGCTTCACGAAGTTCATTGTATTTATTTGATTCAACTGGATAAACACCTGCAAAGACCATTGGGTTCATCTTTTTATATCCTGCAAGAGCTTCCGTAGCTGGATTTTCTGCTTTAGTGATGGTATCCCCAACACGCGTATCTGCAACCGTCTTGATCGACGCTGCAATATACCCAACATCACCAGCCATTAGATAATCACGCGCAATGGCTTTTGGAGTAAAAATACCTACCTCTGTTACATCAAACTCTTTAGCATTTGACATAAGCCGAATACGGTCGCCCACTTTGACTGTACCATCTTTTAGACGAACTTGCAAAATGACACCCCTATATGAATCATAGACTGAGTCGAAAATCAGAGCTTTTAATGGTCCTTCAACATCGCCTGCAGGAGCTGGAACCTTAGCAACAACTTGCTCAAGGATTTCTTTTATCCCAATCCCATTTTTAGCTGAAGCTAGAACGGCATCTGACGCATCCAGTCCGACAACATCTTCGATTTCTTGTCGCACAAGGTCTGGATCAGCCGACGGCAAGTCAATTTTGTTGATGACAGGCAAGATTTCAAGGTCATTATCAAGTGCCAAATAAGTATTGGCCAGCGTCTGCGCCTCAATACCTTGAGCTGCATCTACAACCAGTAATGCGCCCTCACAAGCCGCCAATGAACGCGAAACTTCATAAGAAAAATCAACATGTCCTGGTGTGTCAATCAAATGAAAAATATAAGTTTCGCCGTCCTCAGCATGATAATTTACTTCTATGGCATTGAGCTTTATTGTAATACCGCGTTCCCGCTCCAAATCCATACTATCAAGCATTTGCGCCTGAAGTTCACGTTTTGAGACTGTTTCAGTCAACTCCAAAATACGATCGGCCAGTGTAGATTTACCATGATCAATGTGCGCAATAATTGAAAAATTACGAATTTTTGATTGTCTTGATTTTAGTTCTTGAATATTCATTGCGTTAATTATAACACAGAATTCGAGACTGTAAAAACAGCTCTTCGAGCTGTTTCTTTAAGATTGTAAATTTGCTTTTAATTGGTGACGGTGATATTTTTTCACTCGCCTTGAGACACGCCATTCCTTGACTGCAACGATATCATCTACAAAAGTTACAACAAAAGACTCTTTATATCGAGGTGGTGTCAGTGTTGCTCCCCACATATGTTTGATAATGATGTCTTTTTCAAGCGGGCTAATATCTGTCAACTTTTTAGCATTACGATAGGCAATGCGCGGATGAACATAGGCATGAGATTTTGCAAACTTAGTCTCTCGCCAGTCATAATAAAATAAATCATGAAACAATCCCGCACGAGCAGTTTCATAAGACTTCCAGCCCATTTTTTTTGTAATTTTATAACTTTGATAGCTTACACGCAAGCAATGCTGCAAACGTGTCGAAGTATGATGGTGCTCAATTGTGTCGAGCTTTTTCAGCTCTGGACGTTCCAGAAAATCACCGACAATTGACATATATTCAGGATCATCTAACCAAGGTTGGTCTTCATCAATATCTATATATTTTCTATCCATTTGCTCATTATACTTTTTTCATATTAAATAATCAAAATATATACAAAAAAACACTCTATAAAAAGTGTTTTTTGTATTCTGAATTAAAGAGCTTTTTTAGCTTGCTCAGCAAGAGCTGTGAAAGCTGCTGCATCACTAATTGCCAAATCAGCTAACATTTTACGGTTGATTTCGATTTCAGCGAGCTTCAATCCGTGCATCAACTTGCTGTATGAAAGACCATTCATACGAGCAGCTGCATTGATACGGGCAATCCAAAGTTTACGGAAATCACGTTTCTTTTGACGACGATCACGGAATGCATAGTAGTATGAATTCATGACCTGCTCATGAGCAGTCTTGAAGAGCGTGTGCTTAGCTCCATAGTAACCTTTAGCGAGTTTTAATACGCGTTTACGACGTTTACGAGTTGCAACGCTACCTTTTACACGTGCCATATTTATAGTTCTCCTTGATTATATTTCTTGTGCGTGACCTATTATTTACAAAAAGGTCACATTTTCATCGTTTTTTTAGTATAGTAAGATTCGCTTACTTCATGTTTGAAAGCATGCGACGGATACGCTTAAAGTCTCCTGTTGAAACCATGCTTGCTTTACGAAGTTGACGACGTTGTTTAACTGTCTTACCGTGGAAGCGATGTGAAGTATAAGCGTGGAAGCGTTTCAAGCCGCCTGATGCTGTACGTTTAAAACGTTTAGCTGACGCGCGGTGAGTTTTTTGTTTTGGCATAATCTTAACCTTTCTTGTGCTTAATCACGACTAAGCTTTAATTTTGATTACTAATTTGAGCAATTAGCCTTCTTTTTTCTTTAACGGTGCCAATTGTAAGAACATTTGACGCCCATCCATTTTTGCCTTAGATTCAACTGTCGAAATATCTTTAGTTGCCTCAGCAAATTTGTCCATCACTTCTCGTCCTACCTCTTGGTGG
>JAIRUS010000009.1 GCA_031254295.1 Streptococcaceae bacterium
ATCTGTCTTGTAGTCCTTACTGATGGTCTCCCAGTCTTTTGAAAACTCCTTCTGGTTCTGAGCATTGTTCACATAATCCGAGCTTGCTTGATAAGCGCTCAAAAAACTTTGACTCATCAGATTTCTAAAAGAGCCTACACTATAAGAGTAACCCCGCGGAATCGTCAGCGTCTGTTTGAGAAGAGAGAAAGTCTGACTGATCAAGTCTTGAACAGTATTAAAAACGGCACGATTATCACTTTCGTACTGATCCCAAGACTTTTGTAGATTGACTACCGTCTGCTTCATTGCGTCCATCTCGTTGGCGACATTATTCAGACGATAACCGCCTGCTCCTCCCAGCCAGACGATATCCTCAGCCTCGTCTGAGATAGCTTTGAGCTGATCACCGAGTTTGGTAAAGTCTGAGCGATGAGTGCTCAGCTTTTGTTGATGTGCATCAAAATCTTGCTTTACCAACTTAAAATCTTCATTGCTATCGACTTGAAGGTAACCGCTCACGTATTTCGACAAGACCATTTCATAGTTGTTCAAAGCCGTCTGTAACACTTGAATCAGATTGCCGTGCACCTCACTGATATAGGCTTTCATCCCATCTGCGGCTTGACCTTGAATCGTATCTGTACTCATCAACTGGTTCAGCGCTTGACTGAGATCATCTAAGGGACTCGTTCGATTTTTAAGTCCCCCAATGATGCGCACCATCAAATCTGTCAAGCTCGAATAATAAAGTTCGTCATTACTCATTGGCTTCTTTATTCATCATAGCCTTCAACTTTTAATTCAAAATTCCTATCAACAACTAAAGATAAGTTCTTATCTGGAATATTATATTCCCAATTATGACCAATGTATGAAGTATCTGAATAACTGACCAAGGAGAATACATGTAACAGATAACCTTGTGAAAAATGAAGCATTAAGTCATTCTGTTGTGTCAGCTCAACTTTCTCAATTTCCTTTCCAGATAACTCTTTTATCTTCTGTGGAATAAGTCCTTCATCAGGGTCAATGGAATCATAGGAAGTCACAATTATTTTTCCTTCTTTTTCAATACGCCACTCAGTATAAATCATGAAATGTGTACCATTACCCAATTTTATCTTTAAGATTGATCCTGCTCCACCTCCAGAAATTGCTTCGTTTACCTTTAAACCTATAATTTCATTTAATATTTTATTCACCTTATGTCCTATCTCGTTCTTCAAGTTGTCCTTTATTGTTTGCCCAAATTATTTTTTGAATTGATCTGTCATGATATGCCCAATTCTCAGGATATTCTTGTTCAGAAGGCCCAATGGAACAAAAGACGCGTAATATTGTCCCGTCCGTCATAGAGAGAACCCAATCAGTAGAAGTCGTAATTTCAAATTTTTCAACTACTTTCCCATCAAGTTTTGCTGTCTCTACACTAATTAGCCCATCTGGCGTTGTGCTATCCCAAGAAGTTACCAGAAACTTTCCCCCATTCTCTATGCGCCAATCACAGTAGATAAAAAAGTAATTATCATCCTCAAATTCTACTTTCAAGATAGAGCCTGCTGCACCGCCTGAAAGACTACTCGTTATAGTTTTTTTGACAACCTTATTTAATTTTTCTATCATTTTCCAAATAGTTCCTTTGCTAGTTCTAATATTTCTTGATATCCATACCCTTGATGCGAAATTTCATCGTGGAGAGTACGTAATTCATCATTGTTCAATCCTAATTTCTTACCGATATCTTCTACCTGTTTATTTTGAGCTTGATTATTCCTAGGTGTATTACCTCGCCGTGGCCCCATTCTCTCAGTGCCTCCACGCTCGCTATCGTCGAAATTCTTTCTGCTAAACTGCATTATACCAGAACTTACACCACTTGCAATTCCCCCTGCTATAACTATAGCTCCCGTATCCGCAACTGCTTCTGGAAGTGCAACTGAACCCACGCCCACTCCTGCAAGAGCCATCGCGCCTCCATTTGACATGACAAAGTTTGGAACAAGTGTAGGAAGTGAAACTCGACTTAAGCCATTAGCGATAGCCCCTGTCACTCCAAATTGGCTTAATAGTCCCACTCCTGTCATAGTTCCTGCCGCAACCATTGCAACGTTTCCAAAATTATTATATAGCGTTTGATTTCCACCAAAAACAGTATCACGCACAAAATTAAAGCCTTTATCTGCTCCTGTTACAACCATCTGGCCACCTTCTGTGGCTAGTGATGCACCGTATAATCCAGACGCCACTCCAGCAGTAATTCCCATGGCAACAAGAGGTGTTGCCATTCCCGCTGTCGCAATGATTGCAGCCGCTCCCAGAACAAGTGCCCCAACACCTATGACAATATCCCAAAATCCTTTATTCTTATTCGCTTCTTCCTCCGCTTTTTTCCTCGCTTCTTCTGCCAGTCGTGTCTGATCCTGATTATAGTCCTTACTGATGGTCTCCCAGTCTTTTGAAAACTCCTTCTGGTTCTGAGCATTAGTCACATAATCCGAGCTTGCTTGATAAGCGCTCAAAAAATTTTGGCTCATCAGATTTCTAAAAGAGCCTACACTATAAGAGTAACCTCGCGGAATCGTCAACGTCTGCTTGAGCAGAGAGAAAGTCTGACTGATCAAGTCTTGAACAGTATTAAAAACGGCACGATTATCACTTTCGTACTGATCCCAAGACTTTTGTAGATTGACTACCGTCTGCTTCATCGCGTCCACCTCGTTGGCGACATTATTCAGACGATAACCGCCTGCTCCTCCCAGCCAGACGATGTCCTCCGCCTCATCTGAGATAGCTTTGAGCTGATCACCGAG
>JAIRUS010000138.1 GCA_031254295.1 Streptococcaceae bacterium
CAATTTTTGTTAAACTCTAATCAAGGATTTGAGAATTTTACATCTATTTGTATAACTATTAAGATAGGAAATAACCGAAATGGCAACTTATAAATTAACGCCTAAAGAAATTTACGAAACAGATTTTGATATCAAGATGCGTGGCTATGATAAAGATCAAGTTGACGAGATGCTTGATTCTGTTATCGTTGATTATGAAACTTTCCAAGCTGAGGTCTTGCGTTTACAAGAAGAAAATGAGTTCTTGAAAAACCGCGTCGCAGATCTTGAGCAACATACTGGAAGTACTGGAAAGATTCCAGCTGTTGAAGCCTCTGCAGCTGAAGTTGAACAAACGCAACGTTTTGATCCTTTCTCACAAAAGGTTAAAATTGTACCAAATGGTGGAACGTCTGTTCAAATCAAAGAACCATCTAACTTTGATTTGTTGAAGCGAATCAATCGTTTGGAGAGGGCTGTATTTGGACCAGATTCTAAGTTTGGTGATACAGCAGACCTTACCAAATAAGTATTTATTTACAATAAATAAGTAAGGGGTTCATGTAATCATGTAAATGAGTCACTTATTCACAGTTTTCGGATAATCGCGCGTCGTTTTATAAATTTATTTGTGAAAGTGCGTGAGGAAAGTCCAGGCTCGTCCAGGCTGCGATGCGTGGAGTGATTGTGTCAGGCGAATCAATAAGCCTGAGTAGGGCGTCAACCCTAACGGCGGTGAAATGAACTAAGTCTTTTTTAGATATGACAGATTAGCCATAAAGTGCCATAGAGACGAATCGACTTGGAAACGAGTCGGCTGGAACGTGGTAAACCCCTCAAGCGAGCAACCCAAACTACGGTCGGGGCATTTGACTAGCCGAACTGAAGGCGCGGTCAAGCATGTATTATGTAATATATGAGACAGATGATTATCCCGCATTTGCGGACAAAACTTGGCTTATAGAAAACTGTTTGACGTGGCTGGGGCTTATGCCTCAGCTTTTTATGAATAAAATAAAAATAAACTCCAAAAAGTTAAGGAAAATATGAAAACAAATTTTAAAATTCAAGCAACGGCTTCAGCTGGATTAGAAAGCCTTGTTGCGCGTGAACTTCGTGATCTTGGTTATGGGGACACACTTAAAATTGACGACCGCTCGCGCGTATTTTTTGAAGGAGAAGCGCGTGATATTGCACTTGCGAATCTCTGGTTGCGGACAGCGGATCGAGTGAAGATTGTAGTTGGAGAGTTTACAGCCAAGACTTTTGACGAACTTTTTAATAAGATTTTTGATCTTGATTGGCCTGATTATTTACCACTAGGGAGCAGCTTTCCTGTTGCCAAGGCGAAAGCAGTTAAATCTCAATTGCACAATGAGCCAACAATCCAGTCAATCACCAAGAAAGCAATTGTAAAGCGACTTCAACAATATTATCATCGTCCTGAGAATTTACCTTTAATTGAAAATGGTCCTGTATACTCAATCGAGGTGCTTGTGCATAAAGATGTGGTAACAGTTTTGCTGGATACTTCGGGGGAAGCATTATTTAAGCGGGCTTATCGTATGGAGCATGGTGGTGCGCCAATCAAAGAGAATTTGGCAGCAGCTATTATTTTATTGACAACTTGGCCGGCGAATCCCTTACGCCCATTTGTCGATCCAACATGTGGTTCAGGAACTTTTTGTATTGAGGCTGCAATGATTGCGATGAATATTGCCCCAGGCTTGAACCGCGAGTTTTCTTTTGAAAAATGGCCATGGTTTATGGAAAATGTTGACTTTGAGGACTTAAAAAGTCAGGCAAGAAGTCAAGAAAAGCGTGAACTGTCATTGAACATTCAAGGGTCAGACATTGACGCTAAAATGGTTGAACTTGCAAAGCGTAACACACTTGCGGCTGGTCTTGAAAATGTGATACAATATAAACAGATGCGCCTTCAGGATTTTAAATCAAATGTCGCTGATGGAGTTATTGTGTCAAATCCTCCTTATGGTGAACGTTTGGGAAGTGAAGAGGAGGCTCACCATCTTTATAAAGAGATGGGAGAAACTTTCAGGTCGCTTGAGACGTGGAGCAAGTATATTATTACGGCAGATGAGGCTTTTGAAATTTATTTTGAAAACAAGGCGACGAAGAAACGTAAACTATATAACGGTGCTTTGAAATCAAATGTTTATCAGTATTTTGGAAAAAGAGTAAAAAATTAGGAGTTAAATGACGCATGACAGAAAATGAAGAAGAGTTAAAATCGTCCTCAAGTATTGAGTCAAATGAAACATTCGAAGAAAAGATGGCGCATATTCAACAGATTTTAGCAGGACAAAAAGCTGAGATTGAAGGACGCCGTGAGAATCGTGAGAATGATGAAAACGCTGAGGAAGCACGAACTCTTGGTGATTTAGCAAATTCTGAAACAAAAAATGAGTTTCCAACTTCAGAAGAATCAGACTTCAAGTGGACAGAATCAGCTAATGCTAAAAGTGAAAAACTTGCAGAAAATGTTGCGGAGAGTTTGACTGAAGAAGTGGTTACTGAGCCTAACTTGTGGCTTTCTTCGACTTCAACAGAATCAAATCCGATTACTTTGGAAGAAAGTATCGAAAAACCTAGTGAAGATGCTGCCTTAGGTGAATCGGTAACCCCAGTCGAAAGTAAAGTAACTGAAAGTTCAGATAAAGCACTGGAAAAGAAGAAAAGTAAAAAAGCCCCGACTGTCGTTGGAATTGCTGCGATTGCCTTGATTGGAACTGGAATTTATTCCTTGGTAAATAAGCCGAATAAAAATGAAGATACGAGTAAAAGTTCAGTGTTAAAATCATCGTCTTCATCTTCATCGTCGACTATGGAATCATCAAAGAAAAAAGAGGGTAGCTCATCAAGCTCGACTACAGAAAGCTCTTCTAGTGTCGTTTCAAGCTCATCTAGTACTGAGGTTGACTCTCCAGCAGCTCCCCAAAGTCGCGCAGATTTAATTGCTTCGCTTGGGGCAAGCCCACGTGTACCTTTGGATCCTAATATAACTGGAAGTGAAGCGGCTTTCAATTGGCCTGATGGCTTGCAACAACATTTTGTTGATATGATGGTATCTCAAGGAAAAATTTCTCCAACTGGCTATCAGTTAATTCCAGCTCAAATTGCAGGTGGACAAGGTTGGGTGAATCTTTATAACTCAGATAAGCAATGGGTTGCAGCAATTAATTTAACAACAGGGCTTGTTTTAGACTAAAAAATATTTTGTTTTAGGGTATGGAGTGAAAATGGCAAAAAATAAAAATAAAAATTATCCTGAAAATATAGAAAATCAAGGAACTTCTGAGCCATCAGAAGTTTTAGAAAATTCTTCTGTAGATGCTGAAAATGATAGCACTTTTGACGATTTAGGTCCAGAAAAAGAGACAAAAATTTCAGAAGATATTTATCATGAAGCAGTATTGGATTTTTCAAAGTTGTCATCAGGGGCAACAATTGGCGATTTGCAAGAAGAAGCCCAATTAATCGAAGAAGAAAATTTGGCAGCTGAAAGTCCACTTGATCGTTATATTCGCAAACATCGTGAAGAAGTTGAAAATGTGAAATCAGGCTTTGGTAAGGAAATTGATAAGACTGACGCGCAAGAACGAAAAGCCTCATCGGAAGAAAGCTCGGAAGAAAATTTTGAAGAAGAAGTTCTGATTGATTCAAGTACAGCTCCATCAGAGAATATCACTGAATCAGAAAATCTAGCTGATAGTGTCGTTGAGGGGGAGAACTTAATCAGTTCTGATAGTCAGAGAAGCGATAATTCAGAGATGGATCGTCTCCAGACTGTTGAAGAGTTAGAATCAGAGAAGACAAGTCTTGCAGAAGCAGACTTTGTGCAAGCAGAAATGATTGACACCAGCATCTTCCCTGCTCCAACTCTGAAAGAACTCGATGAGGAAGTTCAAAAAGCCGATAAAGAACTTGACAAGATCGAATTTTCTTCTAATAGTTTGTCAGAATCAGCAGCTCCAGAAGTATTCCTGTCATTTTTCAATAAACGTTCAGAGCGCAATGTCTCTGTGCCTGAGGGGGATAATGACGAAGCAGATTCTTTGGAGATTATCGATAGTGTTGATAGCGAGGAAAAAGAAGAGTCGGGAATTGTAGCAGATGAATCGACAAGAACTCTCCAATCTAATCGCCGTAAAGTTATTATTGGTTTGCTAGCTGGTGCTGTGATTGTAGTAGCAGGAGTGGTTATAGTTGGAAGCCTTATCAATAATAACAATAGTAGTAAAAGTTCAGCAAAGGTTTCGTCTTCCTCTTCATCATTGGTTGAATCAAAAGCGTTGGCAAACTTTAGCAAAGACTATGTAGCTTTCTTTACAGATAGCAAAAAAACTGCATTAAAGAATAGTAATTTTGATATGTTATCAAGCCTGAAAACAGATTTGGTTGCAATTTCTACGGCAGATAGCAAATATTCGACTTTCAAATCTGAGTATGACAATCTTTCTGATGATATTACGGCGGTTAAATCTATCAATTCGATTTTTGACAAGCCAGCAATAGTTGATGGGAAGCTTGATAGCACTGTCATTTTGAATACTGGCGTGACTATTCCAACTGTTTCTTCAAAAAATTCGTCAATCAACTCTGTTCTGATTGAAGCTATTAATTTGGCTAAGAGTCAGCAAGCTCAATCAGAAGCAGCGAGCTCAGCTGCAGCTGCAAGTGCCTCAGCAGCTTCATCGTCATCATCATCAGCAAATTCAGCAGCGACAAGTGTAGGTACAAATAATACTTCCTCGACTAGCGGAAGTACGACGAGTGGTTCTGGAAACTATTCACAAAATCCTAACGGAGTTGCGGTCAATAATGCAGGATCTCGTGTGCCAATTCAAAATGTTGATGGTAATTCTGCAGCTTTTGCTTGGCCAGCTGGTTATTTGCAAATTGTGATTTCAGAGATGCAAAGTCGCGGATATATCTCAGGCGACAATTATATCTTGCTTCCAGTTGCCATTGATACAGCAGGAGAAGGTTGGTATAATATTTATCGACCAGATGGAAGTTATCTCTTTAGTATTAATTGTAAAACCGCCTTCTGGGCAGGTAATGGTAGCGCCCATCCAGACCTTGGTGCGACATTCTAAAAAATAAGCTCTTAGAGCTTATTTTTTCAGACTAGCAAAGAGAAAGTCGGCTATAGATGTATTTTTTTAAGAATTATGATACACTGTAGAAGAGAATCTTTGAATTGGAGAAAGACTATGAAGACACCAAAAGAAGGCGACTTTGTCACGATTCAAAGCTATAAACATGATGGTAGCCTACATCGCACTTGGCGTGAGACGATGTTGCTCAAAGTAAATGAAAATTCTTTGATTGGAGTGAATGATCACACATTAGTGACAGAATCAGATGATCGCCGTTGGGTGACGCGTGAACCTGCCATTGTGTACTTCCATAAAAAATTTTGGTTTAACATCATAGCGATGATTCGTGAGGAAGGCGTGAGTTACTATTGTAATCTTGCAAGTCCTTACACACTTGATGCAGAAGCTTTAAAATACATCGACTACGATCTCGATGTCAAAGTCTTTGCAAGTGGTGACCGTAAACTACTTGATGTCGAAGAGTACGAGCGTCATAGAAAGCAAATGGATTATCCAGCAGATATTGATTTTATTTTGAGAGAAAATGTTAAAATTCTCAATTCATGGATCAAAGAAGGCTATGGACCATTTTCTAAAGAGTATGTCGATATATGGTATAAACGTTACCAACAACTAAAAAAATAAAAAAGCGCAGATGCGCTTTTTTGTGTCCGAGTTCAGGAACAAAGAAGCGGGGAAAAGTGATGTACTCATTAATAAATGAAGGGATTATAAGTGTGTCAACTTGATTATAAGAGGAAGAGTACAGTAAAAATAGAAGATTTCGTAAAAAAATCTTGACAAAGGGTTCACAAAGTTGTAAGATGATGAAAGTGATTAAAAAAACAAGATTAGAGGAACTGTGAAGTTTTATGAAATTAAGGAAAGTATTATTTAGGCAGTGTATTTTATGGCTAGGATTAGTTGGTTTTATGTTGTCATTTACGCAAGCTGTTTCTGCATCGTCAACCCTTCCGGCAAAGCAATTGACGGTAACGAAACCTGCGACAATTTCTTCACTTAGCTATGCCACAAATCAACTTGTCCAACAAGTTCTCAGTACCCCAGTC
>JAIRUS010000148.1 GCA_031254295.1 Streptococcaceae bacterium
TTAGCTTCCCGAAAGGATTAATCCTTTCCTATCACAAGCATTTCTTGATTACAAAAACATTTTAGCAAAATAGCTTTTTTCTGTCAAGAATTTATATTTCGAAATAGAGTGTATTTATCAGAATATGTCTAAAATACATACGAAGATACTTCTAAATTATCGTGACGCTGAACTCCGATAAAACAAAAAGCCAGTCTCTTTCTTAGAGAATGGACTTTCTTCAGTAATCATATGACTCCGCAGTTTATATTTTTCATTTTCTTATTTTCGTGTTATGGGGAATGAGTATTTCATTGAAATAAAAAATGAATTCACATATCCATAAATTCATTTTTAGTACTTATTCTATATTTCTCTTTTTGGTTAGTTTTTTGGTTAGTTTAACTGAAACTATTTTTTTACGGCTCCTAAAGCCAGTGTTTACAATAATCTTGAAATTATCGTGGTATTATAACGTAAAATGTTGCAAACGATACTTTTTACAATTTTACTGATGAGAGGTCTAGAAAGTCCATCATTGTGTCTAGACAAGCTGAATAAATAATCTGATTAATCTATAAAGCTGTTATGGCTTCATTTTTGTCTTTTCATACAAGCTAACAAACAAAATATGGTAAAATATGCTTAATGAAAGCCTTCAAATTTTTGAATCGTCGCCTAGGACTGGTCTGGACGATTATTTTCCTTATCTGGCTCAAGACAATATTTGCTTATTTCTTGACCATGCAGAGTCTCCATAGCACAACAATCTGGGATTACTTCCTCATGTTGATTAACCCGATTGGTTTTACAGCTGTCATCCTAAGTTTGACACTTTTCATCAAACCAAAACGATTTTTTTATCTTAGTCTTTCGTTACTGGCTGTACTTGGAACACTCATGACTTACATGAATGTGGTATATTATCGCGAATTTTCAGGTTTTATGACAATTAATACTATTGTAGGTGGCGCTGGTATGATGGGTCATGGCTTTGATCTAAGCGCTATTCCCATTCATTGGTTAGACATTCTTTATTGGGCCGATCTTCTTGTTTTATTGGCGCTATTTTTATTGAAGAAAATCAAAATGGATGAGCAAGCGATTGGAAGTATTCGTGCTTTCAAGATTTTCTCTCTTTCGTTCATGCTATTTTCCCTAAATTTCTGGTTGGCAGACTTAAATGAGCACCGTCTCATCAGTCGACAAGCACAATACGATATTACTTATGTTGTACGCTATATGGGCCTTGGCCCCGCAATGGTGACGAATGGCTGGTACAGTCAGATTGCTAACCAAGCTCGTACGCTCGCAACGAAATCTGATTTTACAAAGGTTCAAAACTATATCAAAACTGACCGTTATCTGGCCCCAAGTACACAAATGTTCAGCGTCGGCAAGAACCGTAATCTGATTGTCATTCACTTGGAGAGTTTCCAACAATCCCTAATTGACCTCTCCATTAAGAACCCAACGACAAACCAAGACGAAGTGGTAACACCTTTCTTAAATAGTATTTATCATTCAAATTCTAGCTATTCATTTAGCAATTTCTTCAATCAAGTTGGTTATGGTAAGACATCCGATGCTGAGACGATGCTTGAAACGTCGACCTTTGGTCTTTCTACAGGTAGCTCTCTCTTTACTCAGTTTGGAAGCACGCAGACTTTTCAGGCTATGCCAGCTATTTTGAATCAAACTGACGGCTATTCTTCTGCTGTTTTTCACGGAAATGTTGGATCATTTTACAACCGCATCAATACTTACCGCCAGATGGGCTATCAAAACTTCTTTGATCAAAGCTTCTGGAACTATAACTCCGCCACTGGAACTGGCTTCGGTTTAAAAGACAAACTTCTTTTCAGCGAGTCTGTTCCTTGGCTTGAGCAACTTCAACAACCTTTCTATGTCAAATACTTGACCGTGACGAACCACGATCCTTACCTTCTACCAAAAGAAGATCAAGATCCTAACTTTACAACTGTAGACTCAGGTTCTGCCACTGTTGACGGCTATTTTGAAACAGCCCATTATCTTGATCAATCCGTCAAAGAATTCTATGATTATCTGAAAAAATCTGGTCTCTATGATCATTCTATCATTGTCCTTTATGGGGATCATTACGGTATTTCAGGTTCTAACAATAAATATTTTGCACCCTATGTTGCACAGCGTACAGGCATTGATACAACCAATCTGACTGATTTTGATTCCACTATGTTACAGCGTGTGCCTTTCATGATTGATATTCCAGGGCAAACGGGTGGACATATTGTCGATACGTATGGTGGTGAAATTGATGTCATGCCAACTCTTGAACACTTACTTGGTGTCCCAACCGACAATTATATTCAACTTGGGCAGGACCTCTTCTCAAGTGGTCGTGCGGATTTCGTTGCCCTACGCAATCGTGGCTTTATTACACCAACTATTACAGAACCCAATCCAAGCAATCAGACTTATTATGATACAAAGACAGGTCAGGTAATCACTCCAACTGCAAGTCAACTAAAATACATACAGGACACTCAGAATAAAGTCAATCAGCTTTTAGATATGAGTGATCGCTTGAATACAGAAAATCTTTTACGCTTTTATACACCTGCTGGTTTCAGTCCTGTTGATGCAAGCCAGTATAGTTATACTGTGGCTGGGACTACAAAGCGTCTAAAGGCTCAACAAGCTGAACTCAAAGCACGTTCAACATCGTTATTATCTGAAAATGGCGGCAACTCAACCCGTTCAGAATATATTACAGATGCTCCTGAAATCACAAACTCATCTAGCAGTTCTGCTAGTTCATCGACGAGTGGAACGTCAAGTTCTACTAGCAAGAAAAATTAGAAAGGCGAGCTTTAAAACTATGCAATCAGGCTATTGTCAACCTCTTTCGAGCTTTTATAAGCTCGTCTGGATTTGGTGGGTGATCTTTCTGTCTTTTCAGCAGGTCTTCTATTATGAAAACAACCTCAAATGGAATTTCTTTCTCGTCATGATGTTAATTGCGGCCATTCTCATCTTCTATTTCTTAATTCGCCAGCGTCGTTTCTTTGCTAGTCAGCATCATCTTTACTTCACACGCGATTTTCGTTTTGCGATGGTCAATATCGACCTTGCCTACATTTCAGCCGTCAGAATAAGTTCAAGTCGCTTTGAATTTATGTATGCTGGAAAACCTTATAGCTATCTAGTCATTGGTCCATCCAATCAGCTCTTGCGCCAACTCTTAAAGGAGAATTCTGTTGAAATCATTTCTCTCAAATCTTAAAAAACACCAACTTATCTCAGGACTTCTCCTTAGCCTCTGGCTTGCTGTCAATGTCTATGTTATTTTGGCTACAAGTTCGACTAAGAGCTGGCAGATCAAAGAAATTCTAGCTTTTATCCTAGGAAATCTATTGATTTTCCTAGCTCTTTTTTACTGTCATTTCTTTTATCAAAAGGCCAAAGAAGTTCCTGAACTATCAGAGACTATTTTAAATCAACGTTTTAAACGTTCACTTTTACTACTTGGTCTGTTGATTTTAATTCTTCCTTTCTTCTTCATCATACATGTTCCTGACTCAGCACATAACTGGGACTTTTTTGAGGTTTTTAATAATACCAGTTATTTACATGGACGTAATTTTAGCTATTTGCCTTTCACTGAAGATGAGCGTCTTTATTTCATGCGCTATCCAAATAATCAGTTATTTGGTATGTTTTACAATGCTCTCTTTGCTCCATTTGGCCTCACAGCTAAAATCTGGTTGTCAACTGCTCTGTCCGCAGTTTTGACTAGTCTTTCAGTTATTGCAGGGTCCTTCTTAACTCAAGCTATCAGTAATCGAAAGTTTGCTTACCTTTACAATCTACTTGCGCTTGTTTTTCTCCCTTTTTATCTTTATGGAGCTGAACTCTATACAGATACTTTAAGTCTTCCCTTTGTTGTGCTTGGTCTTCTTTTCTTGATTTATGCGATTAAAGCAGAAAAACTTAGCCGACAAATCACTTGGAGCATCGCTTCTTGTCTTCTTGTCTTTTTGGGTTATAATATCAAGCCAACAGTTCTCATTCCTTTTATTGCAGTTCTATTTTATCTTCTGTTAAAAAAACAATGGAAAAAACTTCTCCTTATTCTTACACTGGCTGCTATTCTCTTCTTTGGGATTCACACAACAGTCAAAGTTGTCATTTCATCTGATCCAACTTTTTCTGCTAAAAATAATGACCGCTACAACTTACCTATGATGCACTGGATTACGATGTCCTTTGCCCCTGAAAACAAATGGGGAGGATTTAATCGTCAAGTTCTTGAATACTCTGAGTCTTTTACTAGTGTCAAGAGTAAAAAAGCAGCTGATCTCAAACTTTTTATTCACAACTTAAAAAAACAAGGTGTCCCAGGAGTGTTGCTTCAGCTCTGGCGCAAGATAAGCTATACTTGGCTCAACGGAGATTTATCTGATTTCTTTTATACTTATCGCCATCAGAATCCTCTGGTATTCCAGCTTTTTGATTGGACGAGCTTCAAGCCTAAGGAAGGTAATTTTACAGGCTGGCTTTTGATTAAAGCTGCTCAGACAGTTTTCTGGATTGGAATTGTCTTCTTTATGTTCTATGAGATTGGACGTAGTATCAAACGTTTCTTCCAGAAGAAGGTCGATATTTTCTTTATACCTGCTATTAGTATGTTAGGTCTTAGCGTCTTCTTGCTCATATGGGAGGCAAATTCTCGTTATCTTTATAACTTTGCTCCTATCATGCTGATGTTAGCCGTATCTGGCCTACTTCATTATCTTCAAAAAAGAAAGGAAAATTCTGATGAACTTCCTCAATAAAACAGCCTATAGAGTGCTCTTAGCTCTCTTTTCTCTGGCTTTTATTGTCATGTTACTTGAGCCTTATTCTACCATTGGTTTCATTGAACCTTTGAGTGTAGTCCTCCTTTCAATCGGTCTATTTTTTCTTTTTCGTTTTCTCTATCGTTGGTTAAAAAATCTCTCGAAAAAACAACTCAAAATTTTAATTTTTATTGGCTTTACAATTTTTTTCGTCTTTGAGCTTCTCTGGGTAAATCTTGCCCATGCTCAGCTCTTCGGTGATCCTTGGCATATGCAAACGCAAGCCGTTCGTTTGTCTCAAGGCTCAAAAATCTGGGATGCTTGGATTCTTCGCTATCCAAACCTCCTTCCGATGGTTAGCCTTTATTTATCCTTTATCAAGCTCTCTCAGGTAAGCCATGTTGCCTACTATACGATTTTTTACGGCTATAATATTCTCATCAATACGACGATTTGGGGCCTTATCTTACACTTTGTCTGGAAGAAATCTGCCGTGAGTTCAGCTTTTCTGGCTTGCCTTCTTCCCTTTTTTCCAATGGCTTATGGCTTTCTCGTTTTAGTAGGTTATTCAGATGGTCTTGCCATTCTTTCTCTTTTGCTACTTGTGATGATCTTTGACCGAGCTCAGGAAAAAGAACAGTTCGGCATCTTTGCCTTTATTTCGTCAAGTTTAGTCTTTGCTCTCGCCTTTCTTGCACGGCCAAATGTTGTCGTTTTCATTATCGCACTACTCATCATCGCAGTTTATGGCTATCTCTTACGCAAAAAGATGCAGTCTCTCTGGAAGTCTGCCAGCAAGATGCTTATTGCCTGTTTATTAGGGCTTCTCCTTGCGACAGCTGCTTCTCACAGCATTGAAAAAGCGACTGGATTTAATCCAAAGAATTCTAACGCCCTTCCCAGTCTTCATTGGGTGTATATGGGGCTTAATACCTATAACTTTGGAGAGTATAACCCTGCTGATGTCGCTTATTCAGAAAACCATATTGGGTATTCAACAGCTTCTCAGGCTGATCTGGCTGGAATCCTTCATCGCATAAAATCTGAAAATGTTTTCCTCCCAGTTCTTTGGCTTAGCAAATTTGCAACCCTTTGGTCAGAGGGAAATTTTCAATCTCTAACTGACTATCAGTACTACAGCTACAGCTATAACTGGACTAGAGGTCCGGCTTGGCTGATTAAAAACATTGGCGCGATCCAAATTTTCCTTGGAGTTTATAGCAAGGCTTTGGTCAGCCTCTTACTTCTTAGCATTATCCTTCGATTAAGACGGACAAAACGTGCTGAGGTTAATAGCTTTGGACTCATGCTTTTGGTTATCATGGGCATCTCGCTCTTTCATACCTTCCTCTGGGAGGTCAAACCTCGCTATCAATTTATGACTTTTGGTCTTATTCTACTCTCCGCTTCGCTGAATTTAGATCAGCTTTTTGAATCAGACTTAAAGCTTATTTCTCCCTCTCGTAAATTCTTGAAAAAATTCGTTCCTATCGCCTCTGTTATCTCACTCACGCTCATGTCAACTCTCTTGCAAATTCAACCTGAACAAAAGGTTATCGTAACAGCTCAGCAACATCCCGTTGATAACTATGGCTATAATAATGATACATACGAGCTTAAGCCTCATGAAACCATTTATCAAGAATTTGGCCTTTCCGTTGCTTCGGATACTATTGACTGGCAACCTGGAAACAGCGGACCGCTCAAAATGCAGATTCAGAAAAACCTCTCAAACAATTGGTCAGACTTTGATAGTCATGTCATTGCGACTGATAATATCCCAACTCCTCAAGGTGGCAATCAATTCTTTACTAGCAATATGTCTGCAGGACAATATCGCTTTGCCATCTCAAATCCCAACTCATATCCAGTTAGCCTCACGTTGGATATGGATACAGCCTATTTGGACTATCCTCATCTGATTAAGCTTCCAAATGGCAAAACAGCCTCTCTTGGATTCATCATCAGCTCCAGTAAAACTCAAGCTAAATACTCTTTTGCGCTAATCAGTCTCTATGCTCTCCTATTTTTAGTCGTCAATTTACTCGTATTTCTGGTAAAATGAAGTCATTCATGTTAAAACTTAACTTTAAATTTATACTCATATTCATATTTAAAAAATTTCTAATTCCTATCTTGGCGAGCATTATGGTCTTTGTCTTTTTTGACCATAATGCTTTTCTTTATAAGGAACCAATCGCCCAGATTACAGCAGTTCAAAACTCAAAGGCAGTAAATTTAACGGATAGCCTAAAAAATCAAGACTTAGAAATTACGCAGAAGCTCAACCTCCGTTTGCTCAATACATCTAAGTCTGGAAGCACTCTTTATCTTAGCAACATCGCAATTCGCTCCCAAGTTTCAAGCCAAATTTATACAGAAGGTCAACAAGTTTTGCTGACAAAGACAAAGACTGGCTATCAAATTTTTTCTCTCAAACGTGATGCTGTTGTTGCGGCTCTCGCAATACTCTTAATCGGATTAATTTTCTCTTTTATTAACTGGTCTTTTTCGATTTATCTTCTCCTTTCGCTCGGCTTTAATCTTCTTCTTTTTCTTTTAACTCTCTTTTTAGACCTCAAATTTTCAGGCCTTACTCTGCCTTTATTTCTTGGATTAGCCATAGCTTTTGCAGCGAGTTCTCTTTTCTTTGTCTTAGGTCGTGGACGTCAATATTTTTTAACTTTGATTTCAACTTTGGGAAGCACGAGCCTGACTTTTCTATTCTGTCTGTGCTTACTCAGCTTGACTAACTTTTCAGGTATTCATTTTGAAAACCTCAACTATGTAACCCAAAGTCCTGAAACTTTTTTCTTTATCTCTGCTAGTATTTCAGTACTGGGTGCCATCATGGATGGTTGCTCTGATATTGTAGCTGGTCTTATGGCATTGCAGCGTCAAAATCCTAAAATTTCTTCTCGTCAGTATTTTAAGTCTGGTCTTTTGATTGGACGTGAAATTACAGGTACACTTACTAATGTTCTTTTCATGATTTTCATGGCTGAATGTCTCCCCTTAACTCTTCTCCTTATTCGTAATGCTTATTCTTGGTCAAGTATCTTACAAACTGCCTTTAATCTTGGGCTTTTGCAAAGTTTAATCTCTGCTATTGGTATTCTTCTCTCAGTGCCAATAACTGCTGGACTGAGCAGTTATTTTCTACAGTCTAGATCTCATTTAAAGCAAAAGGAGGCGCTATGAACTCTCTCCTTCTCTTATTTATATTTCTTGTTCTTTTAACACTGCTAATACTTGGCCCATCTGGTCTGAGAAATATCTTTGGACTCTTTTTAAATTTTTCTTTATTTTTCCTTTTAGTCGTCCTTATCAATTGGCAACTAAATATTATCTTACTGCTTGTTTTTACTAGCGTTTTTATGCTTGCTATTTCTATTTTTTTCTCGTCAGACAACGAACGGGTTACTGGAATCGCCTTTAAATCGAGTTTAATTGTCGTACTCAGCCTTCTTCTACTTGCTCTCATCGTCCAACACTTCGGCTTTTTCCAAGGTTATACAATAGATAACATGGATGAACTCGAAGGTCTCTCGCTCAATATTGGCCTTAATTTTTCTGATGTGGCTGTAGTTGTGATGGTAATTTCTATGCTCGGAGCTGTTGCAGAAGCCGCTATGGCTATCACGGCTGACCTGTCAGAGTTAATTGAGCAAAGCGAAGAGAACATGCAAGAACTAACTGTCTCAGAGCTTCTACAACATCGACAAATCGTCTCACAGCAAATCCTTGGCACTTCAATCAATACACTTTTCTTTGGCATGTTTGGAGCTACTATGGCTTTAATCTTCTGGTATGTCCGACTTGGTGACAGTTTGGCGCTTGTCCTTAATTCTAAACTCCTCCTCATGGAAGTTGTGAGTATGCTGCTTGGCATGATTGGTATTCTTCTGGTTATTCTTCTCTCGGGTCATTATGTTGTAAAAAGCTTCATTTCTCAGAAAAAGACTGACAAACAATTTCCTGATTAGTTGTGCAGGCCTTTACTTTTACTAGGAATTTTAATAAAATTAGGGAAATCAGTATTAATTTCAGCTAAGCTAAGATTTAATAAGCTTCATATTAAGTAATTTTAAATAATTACGTAAGCTTTAAATAAGCTTCAAAGACTAAAATGCAAAAAAATAAGGAAAAGAGCTTCTCATGACACCAACACTTTACATGGCAATACCTTGTTACAACGAAGAACTTGTGCTTGACGAGACTTCAAAGCGTTTATCCAGCAAATATGACGCGCTTTTAGCTTCTGGAAAAATTTCTCCACAATCTCGAATTTGCTTTATCAACGATGGTTCTAAAGACAAAACATGGGAAAAAATATCTGAGCTCCATGCCGCGCAACCAAATCTCTTCTCAGGTATTAATCTTTCTCGTAACCGTGGCCATCAAAACGCTTTATTAGCCGGCCTTATGACAATCAAAGACTTTGCAGACTGTGTCATCTCGATGGATGCTGATCTTCAAGATGATATTGATACGATTGATGCCATGTTAGAAAAGTTCTCTGAGGGTTATGAAGTGATTTATGGTGTGCGAGATAATCGCGATACAGATACTTCCTTTAAGCGTGAAACTGCTGGCCTTTATTATAAACTTATGCGAAATCTTGGTGCTGAAAATATTCCAAACTCTGCAGACTTCCGTCTCATGAGCAAGCGTGCACTAGACGGACTGGCTGAGTTTCGCGAGGTGAATCTCTTCTTACGTGGTATGGTTCCACTTGTTGGTTATAAATCTACTGTTGTCTACTATAAGCGCGGAGAACGCTTCGCAGGCGAGTCTAAATATCCTTTTAAGAAAATGCTGAGCTTTGCCATTGATGGCATCACGTCAATGTCTGCAACACCAATGCGTATCATCTTCTGGACAGGTTTGTTCTCCTTTCTCGTCGCCTTGATTCTTGGAATTTATGTTATCGTTCGCCATACTCTAAACCAAACCTCAATGGGCTGGAGCTCTATCGTGATTGCCGTCGTCGGCATCGGTGGCGTTCAACTCTTGGCGCTTGGTGTCATTGGTGAATACATCGGTAAGATTTTCCTTGAGGTTAAACAACGTCCTCGCTACTTAATTCAAGACTTTTTGAATAAATAATATAAAAACTTCATCTTTATGTTAGATGAAGTTTTTTATATTTTAGCTTAATATCTTAGCTTAATCTAGTCACTTTTCCATCATCAGCTAATCGCATATCAAGTGCCGCTGGATGCTTGGGTAGTCCTGGCATTGCAATGATAGCCCCTAAATAGACAACAATGAATCCTGCTCCAAGACGTGGAGATAACTCACGAACAGTAATCTCAAAGCCTGTCGGAGCGCCAAGCAACTTTGCATTATCACTAAATGAAAAAGGAGTTTTAGCAACACAAATAGGCAGATTATCCCAGCCATTTTTTTCAATTTCTAAAAGTTGCGCCTGCGCTTTTTCTGAGAAATTTATCTTTTCAGCTCGATAAATTTCCTTGGCAACTTTTTGAATCTTCTCTGAAGTAGATAACTCAAGCGAATAAAGAGGTTGAAAATCTTTCGGTTGCTCAAGAATAGACATTAGTTTCTGCGCCAGCTCTACTCCGCCTTGGCCTCCCTCAGCATAAACTTTTGTCACGGCGAAGTCGATATTTTCTGCTTGGATCAAATCAGATAAAAGTTGAATTTCCGCCTCAGAATCCTTATAGAAATGATTGATAGCAACCAATACAGGCAGGCCAAACTTTTTAAGATTTTGAATGTGCTGCTTTAGATTGACAAAACCTTTTTCAAGCGCTTCAAGATTTTCTATATCAAGCTCTGCCTTATCTGCACTACCATTATATTTCAAGGCACGTACAGTTGCCACCACCACAACTGCATCAGGCGATTTGTCAAGTTCACGGCTTTTAATATCAAGGAACTTCTCAGCGCCAAGATCAGCCCCAAATCCTGCCTCTGTGATTGCAATTTCACCATAAGTCAAAGCTGACTGAGTCGCCAAAACTGAATTACAGCCATGTGCAATATTGGCAAATGGACCTCCATGGATAAAGGCTGGCGTTCCCTCAAGGCTTTGAACCAAGTTGGGCTTCAAGGCCTGCTTTAATAACAAAGCGACTGCGTCTGTAATACCTAAATCAGCTACTGTTACAGGATTTCCCTCTCGATTAAAAGCAATTAAAATCTTTCCAATACGCACTTTCAAATCTGCAAGTGACGTTACCAAGCAAAAAATTGCCATAATTTCACTCGCCACTGTGATATCAAAATGATCAGCTCGGGGTATCGACTTTTTCAAGCCATCTTGTGCAATTGTAATATCACGAAGTGCTCTGTCATTCATATCCATGACACGATGCCAAATCACGCGCTCTAAATCAATATTTAATTCATTGCCTTGAAAAATATGATTATCAAGCACGGCCGAAATCAGATTATTTGCAGCTGTTATGGCATGAATATCACCCGTAAAGTGCAAATTAATCTCTTCCATCGGTGTAATCTGAGCATAGCCACCACCGCAGGCGCCACCTTTCATACCAAAAACTGGTCCCATAGAGGGCTCACGCAAGGCCAATACAGCCTTTTTCCCAATTTGGTTTAGGGCGTCTGCAAGACCAATTGATATCGTCGTTTTTCCTTCGCCAGCTGGCGTTGGGTTTATCGCCGTCACCAAAACAAGCTTTCCAGCTTTTTCCCTATCAAACTTGATAAATGGAGTTTTAGCCTTGTATTTTCCATACAGTTCAAGCTCATCGTCAGAAATCCCTAGCTTCCTAGAAATATTTATAATGGGTTGAATAACTGTGCTTTCTTCGATTTCTATATCCGTTTTCATGTTTATATTATAGCAAATTTATGTTTTCGTTGAATTGATCACAAATTTGGACATAGTTCATAACTTTAGAGTTTCCTTTATAAGTTATAAAAAAGAAAAGTCAAACTCTTAACTCGTTTGACTTTTCTTTTTTATTTAATCTACATTTTGAACTTTACTCCGAGTGAGTAGTAAAGAGTTCATGATAACCGACACACTAGAAAGGCTCATCGCGACGACTGCAATCATTGGATTAAGCAAACCAAAAGCTGCTAATGGTAGCCCAATCATATTGTAGATAAAAGCCCAGAAATAATTCTGTTTGACTTTCTGTACAGTTTTACGCGAAATTTCAATCAGCTCTGGGATTTTCCCAAGCTTGCCACCAATAACTGTAACATCTCCTGCTTCCATTGCAATGTCCGAACCAGTTGCCATTGCAACTCCTACAGAACTTGCAACCAGCGCGATGGCGTCATTGATGCCATCTCCCACCATCATTGAAGCCTTAGTTTCGGCGACAGCTTCTGCCTTTTCTTCAGGCGAAAGATTTGCTCTCACTTCGTCCAGTTGGACTTCATATTGAATTTTTCGTGCCGCCATTTCATTATCACCTGTTAGCATGACTGTCTTGATCTGCTTATCTTTGAGGACTTGAATCGCTGAAAGGCTATCTTTTTTTACTGCTGATTTGAATACGGCCGTCGCAAGTAGCTGACCCGCAACAGCTAGATAAATCGAGGTGTCATTCGGGTCAGTGACTTCTACATTTACTTCACGCATCAGCTTATCGTTACCAGCATAATAACGCACGCCATTAATCAAGCCTGAAAGTCCTCGTCCAGCTAGCTCTGAAAATTCAGTTATTTCAAGTAGGTCATTACCATCAGACTGAGCTTGAATAGCCCTAGCTAACGGATGATTAGAGCGCACTTCGAGAGAAGATAAGACCTTGTAGTCAAAGTCATTTCCAGTAAAATCACTTAACTCAAAATCGCCTGTTGTAATCGTACCTGTTTTGTCAAAAAATATCGTCTCAACCTGTGCTGCAAGTTCTAAAGCATTGGCATTTTTTATCAGAAGGCCATGCTTCGCTGCCAAGGCCGTTCCTGAAATAACTGCTGTTGGCGTCGCAAGACCAAGTGCACAGGGGCAAGCAATGACTAAGACAGCAACAGTATGCATAATGGCAGTCAGCAAATCATGGGACAGGACAAGACTTAGTACGAATGTCAAAACAGCAATCAATAAGACAACTGGGACAAAAACTGAAGAAATCTTATCTGCTAATTTTTGAATATTGGGCTTAGTTCCTTGAGCCTCTGACATCAACTCAACCATTCGCGCAATTGTCGAATCCTCAACACGATGTAAAACCTTTGCTTGGATCTCACCATCCAGATTTACGGCACCCTCAAAAAGGCTATCACCATCAGATTTGACAACTGGGAGAGCTTCACCAGTTAGATGACTTTCATCAAACGAGGCCATACCTGAAATGATTTTGGCATCTAAGGGAACTTTCTCACCGGCAAATACTCGGATAATCTCCCCAATTTCCACTTCATCAATGCTAAGGTCACCTGAAACCGTGTGAACACTTTTTTCCCGACTTGACATGAGTGAGTTGATTACTTTCGAGGTCTTCTCCTTCGCATTATGCTCAAGTAGCTTGCCCATTACAACCAGGGTAATAATCACCATACTTGACTCAAAATTAAGAGCTTTCATCTGTCCCATAAAGATAGCAAGAATGAGGCTAGAAAGGTATGCAGTCGTAGTACCAAGCGCTACCAATACATCCATGTTGGCAGACTTATTTTTCAAGGCATGATAAGCACCTCTATAAAAGCGTGCTCCAATGACAAATTGAACAGGTGTTGCCAAGATAAGCTGAACTATAGGATTATGGAAAAAACCAAAAACTCGCCAACCAAAAATTTCGCCTATCATCGCGAGCACTACAGGTAAAGTCAAAATGACAGCCACTAAAAGACTTAAGCGTAAATTGCGGAGCTTTTTGACTTGATTCTGTCTGATTTTTTCCTGATGGGCTTTATCATTCACGATTGCACCATAGCCAACATTCTCAACGAGCTGAATCACCTCATCATCGCTAAAATCATCTGCTACTAGCACTTTAGCCTTTTCAGTCGCTAAATTTACCGTCGCTTCCTCTATTTTTTCTGAGCTATTCAAGGCTTTAGAAACTGTATTCGCGCAATTCGCACAGGTCATTCCTGTAATCACAAAATTTTGTGTGCGCATAGTTTAACCTACGAGGCTGTAGCCTGCTTCAGCGACTGCTGCTTTCAAAGTTTCCACTGAAACTCCCTCTTCAGCCTTTACAACTGCCTCTTCTTTTTTCAATGACACTTTAGCTGAGCTGACTCCCTCAACTGTTTCAAGTGCTTGTGTGACATGATGGACACAATGATCGCAGGTCATGCCTTCGATTTTATATTTTGTTTGAGTTACCATTTTAATTCTCCTTTGTTAAGCTAATTCTACCTGATTATGCATGCAATGACAACTATCGTCATCAAGACAGCTACACATTACTTTTTCGACGACTTTTTTCTTCTGAAGCTGAGCAATTAGTTTGCTAATATCAGCTTCAGTAAGTTCAGACATCTCAATCATGTCTGATACTATCTGATTTTGTTTAGTTGCACAAACCTTCCCAAGCAGGTCAGAAGTCATCTGGCGAACAGCGCCACATTCACTCAAAGCTGGGTAATAGGTAAATGCTCGCCCATTTTTAACCGTTGTTAAAATTTCTTTTTTTACTAACCGTCCCATCAAAGTCTTGACAGTTGCCAAAGACCAATCTTGTCGTTTTGAAACCTGATGCATCACATCTTCTACTTTGGCTTCACCAAGCGACCACACAACACGCATCACGACCATTTCAGAGTTAGAAATATTGAGTTCTTGTTCCATTTTTACTATTCGTACCTTTCATCGTTGCTAGGTAAGAGGATAGACCGCCTAAGCGCTGAAGCGTTGAGTCGCTCTAATCCCATTTCAGAGTTAGATATATTGAGTTCTTGCTCCATCTCTCTATTTAGACCTCTCATCTTTATATAATTATAGTTTACGCTTGTAAACTATAATTGTCAAATGTTTGCCCTGTATAGAAAAAAGCCTTAACGGCTTTAACTTTTAATAATTTCATTAAATACCAAGTGCCAAGAATTCTTTAGGGCTAAAATAATTCAAGCCGAGTTGATTAAACATTTTTTTAGAACGTGTCACAATCGCCACACATTGATTACGCAATGCACTTTCAGCAATCATTGCATCATCAAAATCTACATCACTTTCCTGACTAAGTGCGCGTTGACAATCATCTTCAGTCGTATCAATCACAGAAATCAAATTTAACAAAGTACTCAAACACTCTTTTGCCTGTCCAACTGTCATACCCGACTCAAGCATTAGACGATTAATCTCAGATACTGTTTCACTTGTTACCAGAAGTTCGTAACGTCCACGCAAACTCTCACGAATTACCATCTGGGCTTCTTTTGTTTTCTCCCCATTTTTCGTTAGAAAATCGAGTGCAATATCTGTATTCATCAAAATTCTGTAATCCATAATAATTCTCCTAATAAATAATCTTTTAAATAAATTTTATTTCTTCTTTTTGTTAGTTGATAAGTCAATAATGCCAGTTAATTTATCAAGTTGATTAAACTTTTCATTATCAAAACTTTTCAAAACGGCGATAATTTTACCGTTTTTTTTGATGGAAATATCTGATTCTTGTGAAAGTGCCAAATATTTTCCAAAATTATTTTTAATCTCCGTCGCCGAAACAATCATGTATCTATTTTATAATATTAGCTATTTTTTGTCAATATTTTTGTTCGATATTTTTATATTATTTTAGTTAAATTAAATATTATATTTTAGCTATTTTCAAATCACTCAATATTAACTTCGATTTTGATATAATGTTTTAGAAAGGAATTATGAATGTCATATTTAGTAAATTTCAAAGAAGTTGAGATACTTGGTCTCGAAACTTCTCCTGTTGCAGAAAGCTTAGCAGGCCTCCGTGCAAATGAAGCACGCTATTTCTGGAATAAATACAAGCTCGAATACAAAACTTTCACAGTTAAAGAAAAACCTGAGATTCTTGAATTTGTCGAGAAATGTCTCGCTGAACGCCTGCCAAAACTCGCAGCAA
Organism: Streptococcaceae bacterium; assembly: GCA_031254295.1. Taxonomy (GTDB): domain Bacteria; phylum Bacillota; class Bacilli; order Lactobacillales; family Streptococcaceae; genus Lactovum. Next base: position 15,800 of record JAIRUS010000148.1, read on the forward strand.
AACCACTTGAAGTCTTTGTCTATGAATCTGATGAACTCTTCTGGCCTGAAGTCTATTACGAAGATGGCTTATGTGTTAATGTTCTCTATGAAAAAATTGCCTCAAATGGCAAAAAGCCAAAACGAGCGGTTGGTTTAAAACTTTCTGTCGGTATGGAAGTCCCAACTGAGATTCAAGAAGCTGGTTTTAAATTTGCCCACCAAAAATCTAAACTTGCAGGCGAAGTTCGCGGAAGCTTCTTTGTCTTGAAAAATGAGTATTTATAAAAATAGGCGACAAGCCTATTTTTTAATAAGAAAAATGATAAAATAACAACATGACTATACGTTCAGAATTTGCAAAACTCATTGGTAAATCTAGTGGCTGGGGCCTTCGTACATTTTTCCATCGCGGCTCGACCCTGCCTGGTCGAATTGCTTTAAAACTTGATCCAAAAATCCTATCTAGCCTGACGAAAAACTATGAAATCGTCGTGATAACGGGCACTAACGGGAAAACTTTGACGACAGCGCTGACGGTTGGCATTCTCAAAAAAGCTTACAAACATGTCGTCACGAATCCGACTGGGGCCAATATGATTACGGGGATTGTCTCGACCTTTCTTAAAGCGCCAAAAGTTCGCGATAGCGAGAAAGGAATGGCTGTCCTCGAAATTGACGAGGCCTCGCTCCCTAAAATTACCGAGTATATCAAGCCGAGTCTCTTTGTTTTCACCAACATTTTCCGCGATCAGATGGATCGCTATGGCGAGATTTATACAACCTACGATTTCATTGTCAAAGGTGCGGCCAATTCGCCAACTGCAACAGTTCTATTAAATGGTGATTCTCCTTTGTTCCATTCAAAAGAACTGGTAAATCCTGTAAAGTATTATGGATTTGACCATGAAAATCACGCGCCGCTGCGGGCGCATTATAATACCGAAGGTGTCCTTTGCCCTGTTTGCCACCATATACTGGATTTCACTATGAATACCTATGCCAATCTGGGGAATTATCATTGCGCAAATTGCGGCTTTCACCGTCCAGAGTTGGACTATAAGTTGTCAGAGCTGACAGATATCACAAGCACCTCTTCTGAATTTGTGATTGACGGGCATTCCTATAAAATCAACGTTGGCGGACTTTACAACATCTACAACGCTTTGGCCGCTGTGTCTGTCGCCGAATATTTCAATCTTTCCCCTAAAAGCATCAAAGAAGGATTTGAAACGTCTCGTGCCGTCTTTGGCCGTCAAGAAACTTTCCAGATTGGCGCTAAGCAAGTCACGATTATCTTGATTAAAAATCCTGTTGGAGCCAATCAAGCGCTTGAGCTGCTGAAGCTTGTCAATGAACCTTTCTCACTTGTTTCTCTTCTCAACGCTAACTATGCCGACGGTATTGACACCAGTTGGATATGGGACGCAAACTTTGAGCTCTTAAGTGACTTGGATATTGAAAATAGCTATACTGGTGGTGTGCGCACCTCTGAAATGGCACGACGCCTAAGAATTGCTGGACTTGAGCCAGAAGAAACCCAGTCACTAGATCAAATCCTTGAAAAAATCAAGGCTGTGAATTCAGATAAAGTTTATATTCTTGCGACATATACGGCCATGCTAGAACTCCGCGAGACCTTAGCCAAGGCTGGCTATATATCTGGGGAAATGAAATGACTGGAGGTCAATCATGACACCTTACATCAAAGATTTTGACCGTGAAT
>JAIRUS010000151.1 GCA_031254295.1 Streptococcaceae bacterium
CACTGGTTCGAGAACCTCCCAGTATAAAAAAACTAGGTCAATGATAGGTCAAATGGCTCTATATTGAGAATGTTTTTTATGTGGTTCTGTTTCAGAGCCACTTTTTTTATTTGGCAAAATAATATCAATAATAAAAGGAAAATGATGACAAAAGAGCATTCACGCAATCAAGAAGAACTTGAAGGTGTAACCCACCTTGGAAACCAGAATAATCACTATAGCTACGACTATAGTCCAGATGTCCTAGAAACTTTTATCAATAAGCATCCAGAGAATGACTATATTGTGACATTTGATGCTTACGAATTTACTAGCTTGTGCCCAATGACGGGGCAGCCAGACTTTGCGAAGATTTTTATTTCTTACATTCCGAATGAGAGAATGGTAGAAAGTAAGTCGCTCAAGCTCTATCTTTTCAGCTTCCGTAACCATGGAGACTTTCACGAAGATTGCATGAACATTATTCTGAATGATCTTTATGAGTTGATGAACCCTAAATATATTGAGGTTTTCGGTCTCTTCACACCAAGAGGAGGAATTTCAATCTATCCGTTTGTAAACAAGGTCAATCCAGAATTTGAAGCTGCTGATCGACTTGACTTTGCAAAACAACGTAAGCTCCAATTTCTTAGCCAAGTACAAGGTTTTGGCCGACAAATTAGATAAGTAAAAATCTTGAATACAAATCAAACAAAATATAACCGAGTGCCTGCGCGAACGTAATTCAAAACCGAGCGCTCGCGCGAATGTTATTCCAAAATATGACCGAGCGCTTGCGTGAACGTAATTCCAAGGAGAAAAATGAAGGCTTTAATTTTAAGTTCGGGTGGGAATGATAGTACATCTATCCTATCCAAGGCTGTGACTGATTATGGTACAAAAGAAGTTGCCACAGTGTCAATTTATTATGGGCAACGCCATGATAAGGAAATAGAATCCGCACGAAAAATTGCAGATTATTATGGATTAGCACATTATGAATTTGACCTGTCAAAAATTTATCAATATAGTAACTCAGCAATGCTCAAACAAGGCGAAGCAATAAAAGAAAGCTCTTATGCTGAACAACTAGAAGAAACAAAGGGAGAAGTGCCAGTTAATACTTATGTCCCTTTTAGAAATGGACTTTTCCTGTCAATTGTGACAGCTTTAGCAATCGAGATTGAGGCAAGTGAGGTCTGGTATGGCGCGCATGCAGATGACGCAGCAGGAAATGCCTATCCAGACTGCTCAATTGAGTTCGTTGATGCGATGGCAGCAGCCATCAAGGAAGGGACAGGCGGGCAAGTAGTCTTGAGTGCTCCAGTTGTAGACAAAAATAAAAGTGAGGTAGTGGCAATTGGACTTGAAAACCATGCGCCACTTTGGCTGACTTGGTCTTGCTATAAGGGAGAAGACAAACAATGTGGTCTCTGTGGGACTTGTCGTGATCGTATTGAGGCTTTTAAGCAGCAACATGTGATTGATCCAGTTCCCTATGCGATTGACATTGATTGGACAGATTGTGAGGAATTAAGCTATGAAAATATCTAAAAGATTTAGTTTTGATGCGAGCCACCAGTTGGTGGGACACGAAGGAAAATGTGCAAATCTACATGGGCATACCTATCAACTTGAAGTCTGTCTAAACGGGCAAATCAAGCAAGAGCAAGGTTCTGATCAAGGAATGGTCTATGATTTTGGCCATTTGAAATCTCTGGTACAAGCAGAGATTTTATCTCATTTTGATCATGCGGTAATTTTGCAGGGAAATGAACCTATCGCCTCACTAGTCGAGACGAAGCGTGCTGTGCTTGGCTTTCGGACTACGGCAGAAAATATGTCGCTGTATATGGCTTACTTGATTCAAAAAGGTTTGGCAGATGGTGTAGAGCTAGAGTATGTTCGCCTCTGGGAAACAGGTAGTAGTTATGCTGAAGCAGAGTCAGCAGATCTTCTAGGAGTTAATCTAGGGACTTTTGATGCCGTGAGATTTTATGATTAAAGTGAGAAAGTTAAGGCTAGATCCTAGTCAAGCAGATAAAATACCAGTTATGGAAATTTTTGGCCCGACTATTCAAGGCGAGGGGATGGTCGTAGGGCAAAAGACTATTTTTCTCCGGACAGGAAGTTGTGATTTCGCTTGCAGTTGGTGTGACAGCCGATTTAGCTGGGATGGTTCTGAGGAACCAGACTATCTGAGGCCAGAAGAAGTGGCTGAAAAAATTATAAACCTTGCAACGACAGCAGATGGACGAAGAAAATGTAATCACTTGACTATAACAGGTGGAAACCCAGCTTTGATTGGCGAAGCTATGGGGCGATTGCTGGAGTTATTAAAAAATGAAGGCTTTCGATTTTCTATTGAGACACAGGGGAGTCGCTATCAGGACTGGTTCTCTAAGATTGACGAATTTGTTCTCTCGCCTAAGCCACCATCAAGTGGCATGAAAAATAGTTGGTCGATTTTTGACAAAATCATTCAACAGCTAGAGGCAGATGGAATTAATCATTCAATCAAGATTGTGATTTTTGATGAAACAGATTTGGACTTTGCTCGTGAAGTTTTTAGAAAATATTCAACGAGTAAACAGTATCTTTCTTTGGGAAATGATGAGCTTGAGACAGAGGAAGATATTTCAGCTTATTTATTAAGAAAGTTGGATTGGCTATGGGAGAAAATCCTTGATGACCCAGATTTCAATGAAACAAAAGCTCTTCCTCAGCTCCATACACTGGTTTATGCGAATAAAAGAGGTATTTAAATGAATGAAGAAAAATTTAGAAATTTAAAAGAACTGTTTCCAAAGACGGACGAAAGTCAAATTTTGCAAGTGAGCGAAGCTATAGAGAGTTTACTTGAAATGCTGGGTGAAGATAAGTCGCGTGAAGGTTTAGAAGACACTCCTTATCGTTTTCTCAAGGCTTTCGCAGAATATGGTGAAGGCTATCAAGAAGATCCCAAAATGCATCTAATGAAGCAATTTGAAGCGGAGAGTCAGGATATGATTGTCGTGAAGGATATCCCTTTTGAAAGTCTATGTGAGCACCATTTGGCACGTTTTCATGGGAGAGTACATATCGCCTATATTCCGTTAGAAAAAATTGCAGGCTTATCGAAGTTTTCAAGATTAGTCAATGGTTATTCACGTCGTTTGCAGGTCCAAGAGCGGTTGACAAAGCAAGTTGCAGATGCTATCTTTGAGGTTTTGAAACCAGAGGCTTGTGCAGTAATAATAGAAGCAGAACATGCTTGTATGACTGCACGGGGGACTAAAGCGCGTGGAAGCTTTACTCAGACTTACGCAACTCGAGGAGCAGATAGAGATTTATTAACTTATCTGAAATAATGCGATGAGATTTTGTCAGATTTAACACTTAAACCTTGACAAATAGAGGGAATTATGGCAGAATTGACGAGTACGGCTTTGACCGTCAAATAAAATAAAATAGCTTCCCGAGGGGAAGTAGGAGGAATTTCATCAATGAATGAATTTGAGCAAATGTTGAATAGCGTCGAGGACGTTAAAGTGAAGGATGTAGTGAAAGGAGAGATTCTTACTGTCGATAATGATCAAGCTACTGTGTCTATCGTTGGTACAGGCGTTGAGGGTATCCTAACACTTCGTGAAATCACTAACGAAAAAGATGTTGACATTAACTCATTCGTTAAAGTTGGTGACGTTCTTGATTTGATGGTTATTAAGCAAATCGTTGGTAAAGAGTCAGAAGGCGCAAATGTTTATCTCTTGTCTCTTAAACGTCTTGCAGCGCGTAAGGCTTGGACTGAAATCGAAGGCTCAGAAGGTGATATTGTAACGGTTAAAGTTCTTAAAGCTGTTAAGGGTGGACTTTCAGTAGAGTATAATGGTGCGCGTGGTTTCATCCCTGCCTCAATGATTGATACTTACTTTGTTCGTGATACGAAGAAGTTTGAGGGTCAAGAAATCGAAGCTAAGATTGTCGAAATCAATGCAGCTGAGCAACGTTTCATCTTGAACCGTCGTGAAGTGATTGAAGCTGAGAATCTTGAAGCGCGTAAAGAAGTTTTCGCAGCGCTTAACGTTGGCGATATCCTTGAAGGTAAAGTAGCACGTACAACTCAATTTGGTGCCTTTATTGATCTTGGTGGTGTTGATGGACTTGTTCACATCACAGAATTGACTCACGGTCGTATCCAGAAACCTTCTGATGTTGTTGCAGTTGGCGATGTTGTAAATGTTAAAATCTTGAGCCTTGATGCTGAATCAGGCCGTATTTCATTGTCACTTAAGGCTACACAGCCTGGACCATGGGATGGTATTGAGCAAAAACTTGTTAAGGGAGATGTAATTGATGGTACTGTGAAGCGTTTGACTGACTTCGGTGCTTTCGTTGAAATCTTCCCTGGAGTTGAAGGACTTGTTCACGTTTCTCAAATCTCTTGGGATCGTGTTGAAAATCCAAAAGATGTGCTTAAAGCTGGACAAGCTGTTCAAGCTAAGGTTCTTGAAGTTAGACCAGAAGAAGAGCGTATCTCACTTTCAATCAAAGCATTGGAAGAAGCTCCAGCTCGTACAGAGCGTAAGTCAAATGATGGAGATGCACGTTCAGACCGCAACAACGGCAACAAAAAGCCACGTCGTCGTGAGTCTAAACCTATGGAGTTCAATGCTGAACCTGCTGAAACAATCACATTGGCAGATCAATTCGCAGACTTGAATTGGGAAGATCTTCTTAAGTAATTAGCTAACTTAAAAGCCCGAAAGGGCTTTTTTATTTTGAAAATCTGATATAATTTTACAAAAGAGAAGTACAAAACAAAATATAATTTGGTCTATCCTCATTTCAAACGCAACAAAAACAAAGCAATTAGCACAGAAGAAGTATCAAATGAAATTAACAGCACTAGGTGTATGGGATTAGTCTCACTTGACGCTTCAGCGTTTAGTGAGAGTATCCTCACTTCTAACAGCAAAAACTAACATAATTAGCATAAGGAGGAGTAAATAAATGAAATTAACAGCATTAGGTGTATGGGGTGGATATCCCACCCATGATGCAGGGACGAGTTCCTATTTATTGCAGTCTGAGTCTGGCTATAATCTATTATTAGACTGTGGAAGTCGAGCAGTAACTGAGTTAGAGCATGAGTTGCAGCCGACACAGTTGGATGCTGTTTTGTTGAGCCATTATCATGAGGATCATATTGCAGATCTTGGTGTTTTGCGTCAATATCGTCAACTTTATCCGATTGGGCAAGACGGTTGGGATGGCATGGTGTTACAAATATATGGGCATGGAGAAAATGACTATGAATTTTCTAAACTGACTTTGGAAAATGTTTCAAAAGGCCATGCTTATGATGTGGATACGGTTAATAAGATTGGACCTTTTGATGCGACTTTTTTGAAGACAGTACATCCAGTGACAAATTATGCGATGCGAATTGTTGAGCGTAAAACGGGACAAGTTTTGATTTATACTGGGGATACGGGCTA
>JAIRUS010000074.1 GCA_031254295.1 Streptococcaceae bacterium
GGAGCAAAATGAAAATCAATAAAAGTTCTATTTTTTTAATTTTTTGCTTTCTTGCATTTATCCGACCAGACTCTCTAAATTTATTGCCAGGGGTAACAAATTTCTACTATATTTATAGAGTAGTTGTTGTGCTATCTATTTTCTTTGTATTTTTACTCCGAAAGACAGAGATTGATAAATTCGCTTTCATATGGATTACTTTTGAAGCCGTTGTTATTTTTTCCACTACTGTTGAACATGGAAATTTAAGTTATGCGATTTTTCAGGGATTGACTATAACCTCCTTAGCTTTTTTGTTCAGTATATATTCTAAAAGGCTAGTGATATTATTAAAAAGTATTTATAGGGTTTTATCACTATTCACGATAATTAATTTTATAACAATTGTTATATTTCCCAAAGGTATGTATGTTACTGGTGTTACAAATACAGCTAGTGAGAATTGGTTTTTAGGATTTAAAAATGAACAGACTGCATATTTTCTTCCTTTGATAGGCTTAGTTTTTATCCTTTCAAAAATAGAGGGCTTTAATAAAAGCAAAATTGCTATCCTTTTTATTTCAATCCTGAGTTCAATTTTGATTCATTCAAGTACACTTCTTGTAGGGCTAGGAATTTTATTAATAGTTGAGTTCTTTCCTTTCATAAGAAAAAATTCAAAAGTATTCAATCAAGCCACTTACTTTATAATTTCAGTAGTTATGTTTGTTGCTATTCCTATATTGCGACTACAAAATCTATTTGATTTTTTGATTGAAGGGATTCTCCATAAAAGTTTGACATTAACCTATCGAACGGATTTGTGGGACAGAGCAATAGCTGCAATCTTTCAACATCCAATAATAGGATGGGGAGAACAACCAAATATTGTCAAATATGAACTTTATGATTCAATGTCTATTATTTCAGCTCATAATCAATTTTTGGAGTACACATTTACTGGGGGGATTCTTCTAATTTTGATATATGTAGCTATGAATATAATGTTAATTAAAAGAACTTGGAGTATAAAATCTTATGAGATAGTTCAAATCGTTTCAGGACTATATCTAGCGTTACAAATAACATTGATAGCAGAAGTTTTCACTGAAATAACTATTTTTATGATTTACTTTTTGGTTTGGTATTCCTATGAATTGTGCCAATATCCTGTGTATAAAAAGAAAGGCTCGTTTTACAATATGAGAATAAAAGGATGAAGGAAGAAACGTTATCAATTGTCATACCAATTTATAATGCAGAGCATTTTTTACCTGAATGTTTAGTAACACTCTCTGAAAGAAAAGAGGGTGATGAATTAATTCTAATAAATGATGGATCAACAGATAGAAGCAAAGAGATTTGTGAGGAATTTGCCAATAAAAATAAAAATGTACATTTTATAGATCAACCTAATTTAGGAGTCAGTGAATCACGTAATAATGGGATAAAACAGGTAAAATCTAAGTGGGTGATGTTTGTTGATGCAGATGATACTTTGACTAAAGGTTGGAGAAAAGAAATTGAAAATGCGTTAGCTAGTTTTTCAAAATCTGATGTAATTATTTTTTCAAAACAAATAGAATCCCAAGAATATGATGCCATTAGCTGCCTGAGAACAACCTTTGGGGATAGGAGTATTCCGGAACTAAGAGGAGGGTATTTAAACAGTCCATGGTCAAAGATTTATTCTAAAAAAATTATAAATGACAACGAAATAGAATTTGATAGAAAGTTAATCATTGGAGAAGATTTGTTGTTTAATTGTCATGTTTACTCTAAGAGCAGGCGAATTATTGGTATTAATCACTCAATCTATAGGATAAATAAAAATATTGGTTCAACTATAAATAGATTTGACTCTAAAATAATTGAAAATGAATTGGTGTTTCATGAAGAATTTAAAAAATTTTTAAAGAACAATCATTTTAACCAAGATTTCTGGGAAATATTATTTGAAGAAAATCTGCTAAGAGGATTATTTTCTGTTGTTAATAAAATAGCACTAACCCATGAAAAAGATAGAGTTGAATTGGTTAGAAAACTACTGATTAGACCTGAATATAGAGTAGCACTAGGGAAGTTTCCAGCGTACAAAAAACAATTCTCACGAATTGCACAGGTGTTACTAGGTCTTCTTTATCACGAGAATGTAGAAGCTGCTTTATTTTGTGCTAAATTATTTTATTTTATAAAAAAACTACATTACAAGAGTGGAATTACTGAAGAAATATAAGGAAAAGTCTAAATGAAAATAGGAATAATAACATTTCATGCATCGTATAACTGTGGTTCGATTTTACAATGTATGGCATTGAAAGAAGTATTAGAAAAAAAGAATAATAAAGTTGATATAATTAATTTTTCTAGCAAAGAACAGCAGAAACTCTATTCTGCGTTCTATAAAAAGTTGACAGTGAAAAATATTGTGAAAAATTTTCTTTGTATTCCTGGGAGAAAAGTTATAAGAAGACATTATGAACAATATGCAAAATTTATTGCAGAAACTTTTGAACTGAAAGGAACGCCTTACGAAACAACTGAAGAACTCAAAAAAAATCTTCCAAGATACGATATGCTAATTGCTGGCGGAGACCAAGTTTGGAATGTTAATGTAGAAGATTTTGCTACTGCTTATTTTCTTGATTTCGCTGATGATACGTATAAGATATCATATTCTCCAAGCCTTGGAGCAACCGATATTAATCAATCAATTCATAAAGAAAAATATAATCAGTTATTACAACAGTTTAATGCAATTTCATGTAGAGAGGTAAATGGGAAAAAATCTTTAGAGAAACTCACGGGCAGGGAAGTGGAGCTTTTATTAGATCCGACCATGTTGCTAACTAAAGAGGAGTGGCTAACCAAGATTAATGTTACAGTAGAGCTACCTTTCTCAGGGGAGTATATCTTTTATTATGCCTTCTCGTATTCCCCAGAAAATAATCAAGTTATTCAAAAAATAGCAGAAGAGAATAATCTGACGGTAGTGGTGATTGATTCAAAACAGTGGTATATTAAAGGACTTTCTAAATATAAAAACTTTGTTTTATGTGATGAAACAGGTCCAGAAGCTTTTATTAAATTTATGAAGGAATCAAAATATGTTATCACGACTTCTTTTCATGGTACGGTGTTTTCACTAGTTTTCCATAAGAAATTTATTTATATTAACGGCAATAGAATTAAAACAAATGATGATAGAACTTCTTTTATACTTGAACAAATGGATTTGATGAATAAGTTTATTCATTCAGAAGAAGTAACAATTGATAAATTAGATGAAGTGATTGATTATTCATTAATTGATTTCAAAGTATCTAAATTAAGGGAAAAAGCATCTGATTATTTGGATGATAATATTGATAAGGCAAGTACGTTTCTACAAAGCAAAGGCAAAGAACACAAAAGTTTTTCTTAAGGAGTTAGGGTGAAAATATTTAAGAATTTTTTATATAATAGCTCTTATCAATTGTTAGCAGTAGTAATACCGTTAGTCACTTCTCCTTATATTTCAAGAGTTCTAGAGCCAGAGGGTGTGGGGCTTAGTACGATTACATATTCTAGTGTACAATACTTTGTACTTGTTGCTACCTTAGGAACTTTGACATATGGCAATCGAGAAATTGCGTATTATCAAAAAGATAAAATAAGAAGAAGTCAGGCCTTTTGGGGAATTAATTTTTTGAGCTGGATAACATCTGGGATAGCTATCCTTTCATTTCTAGTATTTATAAGCTTTATAAAGGAATACAAAGAGCTTTATCTTTGGCAGGGAGTAGCTATCTTAGCTTCTATGTTTGATATTTCTTGGTATTTTATGGGTATGGAGAGATTTAAAGTTACTGTTGTAAGAAATTTTATTTTTAAGATTCTTACTATGTTCGCCATCTTTATATTTGTTCATAGAGCTACTGATTTATGGATTTATATAGCTATTTTATCATTAGGAACGCTAGGAAGTAGTTTATCTCTTTGGCCTTATTTGAAAGATGAAGTATTAATTCCTGACTTTAAAAATTTAGAATTAAAAAGGCATTTCAAATATACCCTCGCTTTATTTATTCCAACAATTACTGTACAGATATATGCAGCACTAAATAGAAATATGATTGGAGCTTTTGACTCAGTTATCCATGCTGGATTTTTTGATCAATCAGATAAAATTATAAAAATTTCTTTGTCGTTAGTTACTTCATTAGGAGTAGTAATGCTACCAAGAGTAGCAAACTTACATGCTAGAGGAGATGTTAAGAGTATTCATAAACTGTTTCAAAAGACATTTGATTTAGTTTCAGGGATTTCTATATGCCTCATGTTTGGAGTACTAGCGATATCTTTGAAATTTGCTCCATTCTTTTTTGGTAAAGGATATTCATTAGTTGGACCGATAATGATGATTGAGTCACCGGTTATAGTATTCACAACGTGGGGGGTTATATTTAGCAATCAGTATCTTGTTCCTTTGAATCGTCTGCGACCATTGACGACTTCAGTTGTAATAGGAACTATATTTAATATTCTTGCAAACCTTTTATTGATACCTCTTATTGGGGTCATGGGGGCCACAATTAATATCACACTTTCAGAATTTATCATTTCTTACTATAAATATTTTTCTATTCGGAAAGAGTTCAAGTTAAGAGAACTTTTTGAGGGAATATGGAAATACCTCTTTTCAGGTATGGTAATGTTTCTCATAGTGTTCATGATGAATCAAACGTTTAAAATGAATGCGTTGCAGCTTTTATTGCAGCTTGTCGTGGGGGTAATTAGTTATAGCCTTTTGAATATCCTTTTAAAAACACAGCTGTGGGTAATGTTTAGGAGGTTACTGCAACAGCGTAAAGCTAAAACAAAAATTTCGATAGATTAAAACTCAGAATGGGTATAATATCAATATATTGAATTAAGTTGGCTATACTAAACTGGGCAGAAAAATAAGTGCTTTTGATAAAATAGATTATATCAAGGAGAAACTTATTCCATGTCAGAAAAACGCACCCGTCGTACCTACAGTGAAAAATTTAAAAAACAGATGGTAGACTTACATCAATTAGACAAGCGAAAGATTGAGCTTACTGTGAGTATGACTTATCTGCCATAGCCCTCGTTAGTCCAAATAGTCGGGTTCTTTCAAGTACAGAGATAATCTAACGTCTGAACAACGTGGAGTGAGTGGTTACTCCGCAGGGGCGCATAAGAAAGCGGAACTTGTGAAAGGATCTCTTTTAAAGATTCTTTATGCGGGCGGTATTAATTCCATCTTGTGGACTATCTCTACTGTGGAATCATTTCAGAATTCATGGCAATCTCAGCACCAGTCACCTGCTCAAGTTATAGAGCTTTATAAAAATTAAAAAAGCCCTTATAATTTTTGTTCTGTTTTCTGCTGACTAGTCATTAAGCCATTACTAAAGGAAAGCAGGTTTATAGTCGAGATATTTTTGGTAATGAATAAATAAGGCAAAAAAAGAATCTATCAGTGAACTGGGGACAGTTTATCAGAAATTTCTTTTTTTACTTTTCATTTAAGCCCTTTTTTGTAAAATAAAATCATAGAAAAAGAAAACAGAGAGGTACGATGATAATGATGAGAGAAGAAGAATTAAAAGTAAAAGTTGAAGAAGTCAATAAAATAAAAAAGTTAGAAGGTCAATTTATCAAACGTGTTCATGAGTTTGAGAGTCGTCATAAATTGCCCAGTAGGTTTGGTCGCCACCATCTTAGGCGACCAAAATTCAAAAAGAATCAGCAATGGTATTAACTGAAAAAGAGCGAAAGCTCTTTTTTAATGGCACTGATAAAAAAGAACTTTTTGAAGTTTCCCCCGAATAAGTGACACGAAATAAAAAAAGTACAAGGCGAATTAAAGCCTAATTCTGTCAGTGTTGTAAAAGTGAATCCATTCTATCACCTCTTGAACATAGTTTTCAAGTGTGGCATAATGGGAGTTGTAAAGCGTCTCTTTCTTGAGAAGTGCATGCCAGCTTTCTTGAGGAGAATTGTCAATGGGCGTGCCTTTACGACTCATTGAAATGCGTATGCCATTGGCTTGGCATACGTTTTTATATGCCCAAGAGGTATACTGAAAACCTTGATCTGAGTGTAAAATTAAGCCAGGTTGAACCTCTTTTAGCGCCGCTTCTAAAGTATCTAATACAAGCGGATTGTCATTGCGATGACTGATTTTGAAAGAGATAATATTTCCAGTATTCAAATCTCGAATGCTCGATAAATAAGCTTTCCTCCCTTTCAAAATAAGATAAGTAATATCCGTCGTCCAAATCTGTCTTGGCTTCTCTGGATGGAAATGACGCTTCACAAGGTCGTGTTTGACATTTTCCTCTACCCGACGGTACTTCCGCCAAGGTCTTTTCTTAAGATAGCGTGGATGGAGACTATATTTCTTCATCAGATGTTCAATTTTCTTGTGATTCATGAGGATTCCCTGTTGCTTTAAGCCTTTCTCAATGCGACGAATGCCATAAGTTCCCTTAGAACTTTCAAATACAGACTTGATTAACTGGAAGTCATCAAGGTCTTTATCGGGTATTTGTCTTATTTTGTAATAAGTTTGACGGGAGATGTCAAGCACTTCACACAAGAGGGTCACAGAATGATGTGACTTCTCATGCTCAATAAACTTTATTTTCTCTCGTGTTCCAGCTTGAGAAAGGCTTGGAATTTTTTTAGGAGTTCATAGCGCTCCTTGTAGTCTCTTGGCTCCTTAGGGCGGCCACGTTTGTGGGAAGTCTTAGGGTATCGGAGTTGATAATTCCAAGTTGAAATCGTTCCTTCTGGAACACCATATTTTTTTGAAAGTAGCGAGGCCGGTTGACCTGAATGATACTTTTCAAGTATTTCCTGTTTGAGTTCTTCGCTGTATTTCTTAAACTTTTGACCTTTCTTTGCCATCAAAAAAGCACCTCCATTCTTATTATGACAGATGCTTTTTTATTTCGTGTTAAACAAACTGGGGATAGTTCACTTCGCTCTTTTTATTTATTTGATAACTTCTAAGCCCCCCATATAAGGACGGAGAACTTCTGGAATAGTTACAGAACCATCGGCATTTTGGTAGTTCTCAAGAATCGCTGCCACAGTACGGCCAACAGCAAGCCCCGAACCATTGAGAGTATGGACGAGTTGAACTTTGCCCTCAGCATCACGATAACGAATCTGAGCGCGACGTGCTTGGAAATCGGTACAGTTTGAGCAACTTGAGATTTCGCGATAGGTGTTCTGAGTTGGAATCCAAACTTCGAGATCGTAAGTTTTAGCTGATGAGAAGCCGATATCCCCTGAACAGAGTGTGATGACGCGATGAGGAAGTCCTAGCTTTTGCAGAATATTTTCAGCATTCGCTGTCATCTTTTCAAGTTCATTCCAACTTTCCTCTGGCTTTGCAAGTTTAACCATCTCAACCTTGTGGAATTGGTGCAAACGAATCAAGCCACGTGTGTCACGACCGGCAGAACCAGCCTCAGATCGGAAGCTAGGCGTCATAGCAGTGAAATACACAGGAAGTTGCGTTTCATCTAAGATTTCACCGCGATAATAGTTTGTCAGAGGCACTTCAGCCGTTGGGATTAAGACAAAACCACGGTCATCTTTCAGCTCAAAAGTATCTTCTTTGAACTTTGGATACTGACCTGTACCAAACATAGACTCTTGATTGACCATATAAGGCGGAATAACTTCTGTATAGCCTTCTTTGGCATGCTCGTCGAGCATGAAGTTATAGAGGGCACGCTCAAGTCTTGCGCCAGCTCCCTTATAAAAGAGGAAGCGACTGCCTGTTACCTTGGCTCCACGTTCCCAGTCAAGAATGCCTAAATCCTCACCTAAATCCCAATGCGCTTTTGGCTCAAAGTCAAACTGGCGAACGTTGCCCCAACGGCGTTGCTCAATATTGTCATTTTCATCTTGTCCCTCTGGGACAGAGTCGTCAAGAAAGTTAGGGATACGCACGAGCTGGTCATTGAGCTTTTCTTCAGTTTCGGCCAAACTGGCATCAACATTCTTGATTTCCTTTGAGACTTCTTGCATCGCACGAATAGCAGCAGAAGCATCTTCTTTAGCCTTCTTGAGCTTGGCGATTTCATCAGATTCAACGTTACGCTTGGCTTTTAACTCTTCAGATTTGAGGATAAGCGCGCGACGTTCCTCATCAAGAGCGATTAAGCTTGGCAAAAGCTCTGCATCGAGATGACGTGCTACAAATTTCTGAGCGACCCAATCTGGGGTTTGACGAATTTTTTTGATGTCTAACATGTTGTGTTTCCTTTCGTAGCTTTTCTCCGAAAAGCTTTGATCTTAGTCTTCAAAGCTTCCACTTGGGTGCTTTGAACCTTTCAAGCTGTGAGCCTGACTGTTCAAAATCAGACTTTTAAATAAAAGAAAACCACGGTCTTCTCCTGCATACACAGGGCGACAACCGCGGTTCCACCTATTTTTTTACTTTTAATATAAATATTTAACTTGTTTAATAAAGAAGTAGAGCCTTTCAAATTCTGGCTTGTTCGCAGCAAACACAAGCTTTCTGAACAGAATTTTCTTGAAATTTTTCTTCTTGTTGCTATTTTATCAGTCCAAGCTGTATTTGTCAATTAATTTTGAAGCGTTTGAAAAATTCCTTAATTGAATTCCCAATTGATGGCGCACGCAAGACTTTTTCATCACCGATATAATCTCGAATTACTTTTAAAATCTTTCCAGCTTCTTGTGAGGAAAATCGAACTTTATGCTTATTTTGAAGCACAATGTAGAAAGTTCTTCCGATTTTATCCCTAGAGACTTCGCCTTGGACAAGCTTTATCGAAGTCCAAGGAAAAATCATATTGTCATTGACAGTACGATTATTATAAAACTCTACAGATTTATCTCCAATCATTATCTTGCCATATTTGGGTAAGCCAAGATAGGAAATCGCATCTACAGTTAAGTCAACTTTAGTATTTAATGATTGAGCCATAGTCTATATTTTATCATACTTATCATATTTATATTGTAATAAAAAACACCCGAAGGTGTTTTCTATTACTTAGCAAGACCAAGCACGTAAAGCACGATACCCAAGCCGAACATACCAAGGATAATGAACAATGGTGCGTTACGGTTTTTCCACTTACGAAGGATCCAAAGAACCAAGAAAGTAAGGATAAGCGCGATAAATCCAGGAATCAATGAGTTGAATACATCTGTCAAAGACTGTTGCTTGAATGGATTTGCACCCAATGTAGTAGATTGAGAAAGTGTACTATTCAAGAAAGAACCGTCAACAGTTTTGATTGAACCAAGGTTTGATAGGGCTGCATAGTGAGCACCAGATACACCTTTTGCCACGATTTCAGATTTAGCAGTTGCTGCCCAAACTGGACTTGCCCAATCAACAGCACCTGAAGCAGTTTTGGCAATGTTTTCAGCATGAGTAATCCATTGGCCATTATAAGCGCCATCTGCAAGAGGAGTCTTTGGTAGCATCGCATTTGTACCTGTGAAGCTGATATTTACCCAACGCTCAATAAGGACACCTAGGATAAACATACCAAGGATCGAGGCACCTTTAGTAACTTTTTGGAGAAGACCGCCACCGAGGTCAGAAGTAATCGCTGTACCTTGTTTATAACCAAATTCTTGTGTATACCAGAGAAAGGCAATACGAATTGCATTCCAGAGGAGGAAGAAGAGGATAGGACCTACAATAGATCCTGAGAGAGCAAGTGATGCACCGAGCGCACCGATGATTGGACGGAGTGTAAACCAGAAGACTGGATCGCCGACACCAGCGAGAGGACCCATCATACCAACTTTTACACCTTGGATAGCAGCGTCATCAACTTCAAAACCATTTGCTTTTTCTTCCTCGAGGGCGAGTGTAACACCGATGATTGGAGCAGCTGGATATGGGTGAGTGTTGAAGAATTCCATGTGGCGCTTAAGAGCAGCTTTTGCTTCTTCAGAACCAGCAGGGTAGAATTTCTTCAAGGCAGGAATCATTGCGTACAAGAATCCCAAGTTTTGCATACGTTCGTAGTTCCAAGAACCTTGTAGGAACATTGAGCGCATCATTACGCTGAAACGTTCTGACTTAGAAAGTTGAAACTTTTTATTTTGATTTTCCATTTTAAATAAGTCCCCTTTCTTAATAGTCGTTCAAGATATCGCCGATAGGATCGCCGCCACCGCCAACTGCTGCGCCAGATCCAGATCCGCCACCTTCAGAAAGCTTAAGGTAGATAAGTGCGATAACAACACCCAAGATACCCATACCGATTAGTGAGATACCATTGAGACCTGATGCATTCGGTGCGAGAGGTGCAAGAACGAATCCTAGGAAGAAGAAAGGCCAAATTTCAGCCGTTGCCATGATGTTGATAACCATTGCGTAACCTACGACAACGACCATTCCACCGCCGACGGCAAGCCCGCCTTTGAGCCAATCAGGAATTGCATTTAATGCAGAAGCTACAACATGTGCAGGAACTGCAGTGATGATGGCTGCAGGAATCGCAATACGAAGACCTTGCATAAGCAAAGCGAAGAAGTGCCAGCCTTGTACACCAGCATAGGAACCTCTTTCTGCAGCAGCATCAGCCAAATGGACGATACCTACAGAAAGGAAACGAACAAGTGTTGTGAGAACAAGCCCAGCTGTTGCAAGAACGATTGCTGAAGCAATGAAAGTTTGTAGATCTTGAACTGTTGGTGTACCTTTGCTCCAATCCCAACCTTTAACCATAAGGAGAGCAGAAGCAACAGAGGCAAGCGCAGCATCAGGCGCTACAGCAGCACCAACATTTGCCCAACCAAGTGCAATCATTTGAAGTGCTCCACCAAGTAAAACACCAGCAGCGAGGTGGCCTGTAACAAGACCAATCAATGTACAAGCCAAGATAGGTTGATGGAATTGCCATTGATCAAGAATTCCTTCGAGTCCCGCAAGGAACGCGACCAGAATTACCAAAATAATTGAGATGATACTCATTTTTAAATTAATCTCCTATAAGATGTGAGTTCTATAACTTTCTATATAGATAGAAAAGTGAACTCAATTCTAAATATTATTGCACTTTTTCGAGCAGTTCGAAGATATCTCCGGACTTATCGTTTGGTACTTTACGGACGTTGAACTTTACACCTAAATCGCGCATTTTGAAAAAAGCATCTTTATCAGTTTGATCAGCTGAAAGTACGTTATTCAACATAGTTTTACCTGTTGAGTGAGCCATTGAACCAACGTTGATTTCTGTGATAAGTCCAGGGCAGGCCTCTGCAACTGCAAGTGCATCTTCAGGTGTCTCAAATAGCAAGAAGGCGTGAGTTCCGCCAAAACGAGGATCTTTCGCCACTTCAACGAATTTCTTGATAGGGACGACATTGGCCAATACTCCTGGGGGAGCAGCTTGCTCAATCAAGGTTTTACGCATTGTATCTTTTGCGACATTGTCAGACACGACGATAATGCGGTCAGCCTTTGAATCAGGTGTCCATGCAGTAGCCACTTGGCCGTGTAGAAGACGTGTATCAATACGTACAAGATTGATTTTAATCTTGCCGTCACCAATGACAGTGCCTTCTGGGATTGCTTTAGCTTGTCCGACTGAACCTGCTGTAGTTGCTTTTTCCTCTTCAGGCATCAGAGACTCTGGCTGGGCTTTCACCCCTGCTTTTGACTCTTTTACGATATTTGCCACTGCAGCTTCAAAGCTAGAGCCCATCATGCGTTCAGTGTAAGCCTGAACGAGCATTGGCAAATTGAGACCTGTGATAATTGCAATCTTACGATCACTTTGTTCTTGTAGAACAGTGCTCGACTGATTGAATGGGGAACCGCCCCATAGATCAGCAAGGATAAGCACTTCATCCTCAGGCTCGAAAGTTGCGATGGCGTCAACAATTTGTTGGTGAAGTCCGTCTGGAGTTTGGCCATTAAGAAAAGTGACAACTTGTACTTTTTCTTGCTCGCCGAATATCATTTCTCCGGACATCTTGATTCCAGCAGCAAAGTCGCCGTGGCTCGCAATTACGATTCCGATACTCAATTGAGTAACCTCCTTTATTTGTTGATAATAAAAAACTATTACGCCAAATTATAACATAACGATTTAGTTACTGCAAACGTTTACGAAAACGCTCTGGGAAAGCAAGTTCACAATAAAAGAGAAAATTAGATTTATTTTTTGTTGTTTTGTCTAAAAAATAACAAAAAAACTTTATTGAATGTGGAAATTATCATAAAAAAGTAATGATTTTGGTAACCAAAATAGATATTTATCAGATTTTTCTGAAAGGAAATTTTCGTCACGAAATTGTTATATTAATTTCATTCTTTATAGATAGACTTTTGCTTTTATTATGGTAAAATACTAGATGAAGTATCAGTCCTCAAGTAGTAAGAGGGCACCTGTCGGGCAATGTTTGATAGCTTTGATTTGTCCTTCCTGAGTTTCAGGATTTTCAAAAAATTGACTCGATTTATCTGAATTATAGAATTTAACAATACCGTTATCATCATAGTCAAAAGTTGTAGCAGCATAGAGATGGCAAAGACCACAAGCTATGCACTTTTCAGGGATAAGAGTTATTTTCATAAATTTATTTTAGCATTATTTTAGCATTATTTTAGCGTAAGGAATATCAAATGGCCAAAACTCAAAGAAAAGAACCTTGGAACAAGAAGGTAAATGATAATAATTATGAAAATCAAGATTATTATCAAGAAGAAAAGCAAGAAGTGGCAGGACGCAAGTCGCGTACAGTACGACAAACTTCTGTAAATGTAGCAGCACCTAAGAAAAAAAGTAAAAAATCAGGAGTTGGCTCGACTATCTTCTTAACATTTTTGGTTGCGATCATGTTTGCTATTATTGGCGGAGCCGTTATCTTTACGATTTGGAATAATCGTAATGCAAATATGGCTACAATAGCAAGCAGTTTTTCTCAGTCAGGGCAATCAAGTGCTGTAAGTTCTTCCTCTGCGGCGGCTGAAAGCTCAAGCAGTAGTTCAACTTCGACATCAAGTTCAAGTACAAGCACTGCCAGTAAGACTTACACTGTACAAGGGGGGGATTATCCCTCATTGATTGCAAGTAATACGGGAGTAACATGGGATACAATTGTGAAATTGAATCCAACTCTTGACGCTAATAATCCAGGTTACTATAAAGATGGCTCTCAAATTGAAGCAGGACAAACATTAATAATTGCAAAATAAAATGAAAAATATTCAAATCGCTATCGATGGTCCCGCATCAAGTGGGAAATCTACAGTTGCTAAAATAATCGCTAATGACTTAGCGATTATTTATCTGGATACAGGTGCAATGTATCGCAGTGCAACTCTCGTGTCTGTGGAAAATAATACAAAAGATTTCAATGAAATCATTACTTATCTTAGAGAAAATCCAATTTCCTTTGAAAAAAGTTCAGTTTTTATTGGAAAACGCGATATCTCAAATATCATTCGAGAAAATGAAGTCACAGCACATGTTTCAGAGATTTCAGCAATTCCGGAAATTCGTGAGTTCTTAGTTGAGGAGCAGCAACGGATTGCTGGTTCGTCATCAATTATCATGGATGGACGTGATATTGGAACTGTTGTCCTACCAAATGCAGATTTGAAAATTTTCTTGATTGCCGATGTAGAGGAGCGTGCCGAGCGTCGTTACAAGGAAAATATTGAGCGTGGTATTGCCTCTAATCTCGAAGAGTTGGTTAAGGAAATCGCCGCGCGTGATGAGTACGACTCGACACGTCAAGTTTCTCCTTTGAAAGCAGCCGAAGATTCAATTATTTTCGATACGACTGGTAAGAGCATCCAAGAAGTCGTTACATTTATAGAAGATAAAATAAAAGCTCTCATGTAAATTGAGAGCTTTGACTGTATGAAAGCGGCCTGAAAGTCTATGTAAATCAATCATTTTGAGAAATAAGATATGATATAATGTAGCAATGGAAAAACAACTTCTCAACAGGTTGCGTTATTTACGTCAAAATTATGATTATCTAAGTCATCGTGAGCATCAGGAGCTTGCGAATCTTGAGGCACAATTTGCTGCTGAAGACGGATCAGCGAATCAGGAAGCGCCACAACAATTTCATCGTGAGGCCGACTACCAGCCAGGACAATTCTTAAATCCTAATCATCATAGTTATTATCGCGGCGATGCAGAAGATTGGGAGGGCATAGATGACTCAGAATATTTCGACCACGATGACCATTTTGTAGAAGATGATGAGTCTTATCCCCCTTTTCAAAGAAGACGAGATAATCAAAAGGAAAGCAATCGTTTCCTAGGTAAAAATGGAAAGGATAAAAAATTTAAGGCCAAGAAGAAACGCCATTGGATAAGAAATATCTTAATTTTATTGTTGCTTGTGGTTGGAACAATGATTGGTTTCTTTGTCTATGGTTATGCCCAAGGAGTGAAAGAAGCTGGTGGAACTGTCAAAACTGAATACTTCAATGGACAGAAAACAAGTTCTGGTGCAGTTAATATTCTTGTGATGGGAGTGGATCAACGGCCAAATCAATCTTCTGACGTTGCACATACAGATTCGATTATGATTGTTCAACTAAATGCTAAAGACCATAAGATAAAAATTGTCAGCCTGATGCGTGATACCTTGGTAAATGTTCCAAACTATAGCGTAGCTGGCGCAGACGATTTGAAGATAAATACGGCCTTTACCTTGGGGGAACAAGAGGGAGGCAAGGGACCTGAGTTACTTCGCCAGACTGTTCAAAATAATTTTGGCATAAACTGTCAATACTATGCTTTGGTTGATTTTGCCAGCTTTGCGTCAATTATTGATTCACTTTTCCCGAATGGAATATCAATAAATGCACAGTTTTCAACAATCGGAGGGCAGACCTATAGTGAAGTGCCAGTGCCAGATGACTTGTGGGAGACCGAAGGTCAAGTGGCGACGGATAAGATTTTGTCAGATGATGAGGCAGCTTCTTATGGCTATGACTCTGGTGGTATGTATATGATTATCAAACAGGGAGAGCAGAAGATGAACGGACGGACTCTTTTGAACTATGCCCGCTTCCGCCATGATGATGAAAATGACTTTGGCCGTGTAAAACGACAACAGCAAGTCATGTCAACTCTGATGTCAAATCTCAAAAATCCATTGAGTTTATTTACAGGCTCATCTGCTTTAGGTAAGGCTAAGGCATTGACAGAGACAAATATTCCTAATTCGTTCTTTTTGTTCAATGGGCTAGGTACAGTTTGGGATTTCAAAAATGGAACATCAAAATATACTGTTCCAGACCCAAGCCTTGCGGACTATCAAAATGAATATGATCAGTATGGTGGACTCGGATTAGGCATTGATATCCCAACTTATCGTCAAAGAATTGAAAGTTTTTTAGGAAATTAATAAGTCTGTAAACCCTTATATAATCACAAGATAGAGAAAAAAGGTCAATAAATTTTGATCTTTTTTTGATTTTTTGATGTTTATCCCTTGACATGTCGCAAACGTTTGCATATAATAGCATATGTAAATATAAACCGTTTCCAAATTAGGAGGAAAACAAATGAAACTTAACAAAAAAATAGCCCTCATCGGTTCTACTGTACTTGCTACTAGTATCTTAGCAGCTTGTTCGTCTGGTAACAGCACTAGCTCTTCGTCTAGCTCTGCTGCACTATCAGGCACAGTAAAACTCTATGTTGATACTCAACAAAAAGCAGCTTTCCAATCTGTTGTTGATGGCTTCACAAAAGCGAATCCAAATGTAAAAGTTTCTGTAGTGGCAAATGCATCAGGATCAGCAAATGCTAAGACAGATATTGCAAAAGATCCATCTAAATATGCAGATGTCTTCGCTGTTCCAAATGATCAGTTGGGCGACATGGCTGATAAAGGCTATATCAACCAAATCGCAACAAAATATGCAGATCAAGCTAAGAGCAACGATAGCAAAGTAGCTTACAGTGGTATGGAATACAAGGGCAAGCTTTACGCAATGCCTATGGAAGTTCAAGCACAAACACTTTTCTATAACAAGTCAGTCCTTTCAGCAGATGATGTCAAGACTTGGGATGGTTTAACTGCTAAGGGTGTTCTTGCAACTGACTTCACAAATGCTTATAACTTCTATCCTGTTTTCTTCTCCGCTGGTACGACTCTTTATGGTACATCAGGTGAAGATTTGACAGATAAGTCTATTGCATCTGATAAAGGTGTCACTGCAATGAAATGGTTTGCGGCTCAAAAAGCAAATGCAAATGTTATGCAGACATCAAATGCTTTGAATCAACTCCAATCAGGTAAAGCAGCTGCCATCGTTGATGGACCATGGGATACAGCAAATATCAAGAAAATCTTGGGCGACAACTATGCCGTTGCTCCTTATCCAACTATTACATTGAATGGTGAACAAAAACAAATGCAAGCCTTCCTTGGTATTCACGGTTTCGCAGTAAATGCGAAGGCTCCTAATCAAGCGGCTTCACAAGCTTTGGCTGCTTACATCACAAGCGAGTCTGCTCAATTGGCCCTCTTCAAGTCACAAGGCCTTGTTCCAGCCAATACAAAAGCTCAAGCAGATAGCGAAGTTACAGCAGATGCTGAAACTCAAGCTGTTATCACAATGAGCAAGTCTGGCAATTCAACATTGATGCCAAAAGTTGCACAAATGGCAACTTTCTGGAATGATGCCGCACCACTCATTAACGGTGCCTATACAGGTCAAATTACTGCAGATCAATATTCAGCTAAACTTTCAACATTCGCTGATGCCATCACTGCAAAATAAGCATTAAATAGACTTTATAGACTTTAATGACGAATAAAAGGTTAGGCGATTGAGCCAGCCTTTTATTCTTTAAAAAAGGAAGATTATGGCTAAAAAAAATAAAAGAGTTAATAGTGAAAGTAGCGTTTCTCCTGAGGAAAAAGCCATTAAAATTGGTGAAGTTTGGAAAAATGGAGACATCACAACCAAACTGAGTTTCTTTATCTTGGGACTTAGTGCAATAAAGAATAAGCAATGGGCAAAAGGTTTCGCCTATCTCCTCCTTGAGATTGGATTTTTAGGCTGGTTGATTTTTTCAGGTATCAGTGCTTTCTCACTTTTGAGTAGCTTGGGACCTAATAAGGTTGCTGGGCACGGAACAGATGCGCAAGGAATGCCAATCACGATCTCACCAAGTAATTCTGTAGTAATCTTGCTCTGGGGAGTGCTTGCCTGTTTGTTTGTTTGTTTGTTTGCCTTACTTTACTGGCAAAATTATCGAACAAACAAACATCTTTACTATCTCCATCGCGAGGGGCAAGAAATCTTGACAAACAAGCAAGAACTGGCTTCTTTGCTTGATAGTAAACTTCATACAACACTGATGGCCATTCCACTTCTGGGAATTTTGATGTTTACGGTTTTACCAACTGTTTACATGATTACAATGGCCTTTACCAATTATGACCAGCAACATGCCACGGCTTTTTCATGGACAGGTTTTCAGGCCTTTGGTAATGTCTTGACAGGTAATCTGGCAGGAACTTTCTTCCCAGTGCTCGGCTGGACTTTGATATGGGCTGTGCTGGCAACGGCCACAACATTTTTAGGTGGTGTCTTGCTGGCTATGCTGATCGAATCTCGTGGCATCAAAGGAAAAGGATTCTGGCGGACAATCTTTGTCATTGTCTTTGCGGTTCCTCAATTTGTCACTTTGCTGATGATGGCACAGTTCTTGGATCAACAAGGTGCTCTGAATAATTTATTGATAAACCTCCATATTATTTCTCATGGTATAAACTTTATCGGCGCTTCATCTAATGAATGGGTGGCGCGTATTGCTGTTATTATTGTGAATATGTGGATTGGTATTCCAGTATCTATGTTAGTTTCTACAGCGATCATTCAAAACTTACCCCAAGATCAGATTGAGGCCGCTCGAATTGACGGGGCTAATAGTTTTAGTATCTTCCGTTCAATTACATTCCCTCAGATTCTCTTTGTCATGACACCAGCTTTGATTCAACAATTTATCGGAAATATCAATAACTTCAATGTCATTTATTTGCTGACTCAGGGTTGGCCTATGAATTCTAACTATCAAAGTGCCGGATCAACAGACCTTTTGGTTACATGGCTTTACAATCTCGTCTTCGGACAGACACAAAAATACAACGCCGCAGCTGTTTTAGGTATCTTGATTTTTGTCGTCAATGCGACAGTTTCTTTGATTGCTTATCGTCGTACCAATGCATTTAAGGAGGGCTAAAAGATATGAAATCCTATAAAACACAGCAAAGAGTCTCACTGAGTTTGAGATATGTCTTACTCACAGTTTTAGCACTATTGTGGATTTTCCCGATTGTTTGGATTGTGATGGCGAGCTTTACCTCTAACAACGTTGGATTTGTTGCGGATATTTTCCCACATAACTTTACATTTGCAAGTTACACAGGGCTTTTTGAAAATAAGAGTGGCTCTTTCCCATTTGTGAATTGGTTTATTAATACATTCCTTGTCGCGTTGATTTCGGCGACTTTGTCAACATTGGTAACGATTGTTATGGCTTATGTGCTTTCTCGTTTGCGCTTTGCTTTCAGAAAGCCTTTCTTGCAGATTGCGCTGATTCTCGGTATGTTTCCAGGCTTTATGTCAATGATTGCGCTCTATTTTATCTTGAAGAGCCTCAACATGCTTAATCTCGGTGGGCTTGTCTTAGTCTATGTCGGCGGAGCAGGTCTTGGTTTCTATATTGCCAAAGGTTTCTTTGACACGATTCCATTATCTATTGATGAAGCAGCAACGATTGATGGCGCGACAAAATGGGAAATTTTCAAAAATATTACCCTCCCTCTGTCACGTCCGATTATTGTCTATACAGCATTGATGGCTTTCATTGCACCTTGGACAGACTTTATCTTCTCAGGGATTATCCTTGGAACAGATCAGGCACACCCTCAAAACTTTACCATCGCGTATGGATTGTATAATATGGTACACAGCCAAAAAGGAGCGGCGACGCTCTATTTCACTCAGTTTATCGCAGGTTGCGTAATCATTGCAATCCCGATTACTCTTCTCTTTATCTTCATGCAGAAATTCTATGTTAATGGCATTACAGCAGGAGCAGATAAGGGATAAAAAAATATAGAAAACGATTACTAAATCCTTGCATTTCGTAATCGTTTTCAGTATAATAGAATTGTTGCGGTAGTCAAAATTCGCGACAAAAATACACATAAATAAACGGCTCGGGATGCGAGCAAGGAAAGGAAAATTATAGTATGACTACACTTAATTTGGAACACATTTTCAAGAAGTACCCTTCTGCAACACAATATGCAGTTGAGGATTTCAACATTGACATCAAAGACAAGGAATTTATCGTCTTTGTTGGCCCTTCAGGCTGTGGCAAATCTACGACACTTCGTATGGTTGCAGGTCTTGAAGATATTACAGAGGGAACTCTTAAAATTGATGACAAGGTCATGAACGATGTGGCTCCTAAAGATCGTGACATTGCTATGGTTTTCCAAAATTATGCCCTTTACCCGCATATGACTGTATTTGATAATATGGCATTTGGTCTTAAGCTACGTAAGTTTGATAAGGCTGAAATTAAACGTCGTGTTGAAGAAGCTGGAGAAATTCTTGGCTTGTCTAACTTGCTTGATCGTAAGCCAGCTGACCTTTCAGGTGGTCAACGTCAACGTGTTGCGATGGGACGTGCAATTGTCCGTGATGCAAAGGTATTCTTGATGGATGAGCCTTTGTCTAACTTGGATGCAAAACTCCGTGTGTCAATGCGTGCAGAGATTGCTAAGATTCACCGCCGTATTGGGGCCACAACTATCTACGTTACACATGATCAGACTGAAGCCATGACGTTGGCAGATCGTATCGTCATCATGTCTTCAAGCCCAAATGCTGATAACTCAGGTACTGTTGGACGTGTAGAGCAAATTGGTTCTCCAAGCGAGCTTTATATGGAGCCTGCAAATAAATTTGTTGCTGGTTTTATCGGAAGTCCTGCTATGAATTTCTTTGAAGTTGATGTGAAAGGTAGCCATATCACAAATGGTGTGGGTCTTGATATTGAACTTCCTGAAGGAAAAACTAAAACTCTAAAAGATAAAGGTCACGATGGAAAGAAAGTGACACTTGGAATTCGCCCAGAAGATATTTCGAGCAATCCATTGGCTCAACAAACTTTTCCAAATACAACAGTTCAAGCTGAAGTAGTTGTTTCAGAACTTCTAGGTGCAGAGACAATGTTGTATTGCCGTCTCGGAGAAACAGAGTTTGTTTGCCGCGTTGAAGCGCGTGACTTCCACAATCCAGGTGAAAAGATTAGCTTAACTTTCAATTTGAATAAAGCGCATTTCTTTGATCTTGAGACGACAAAGCGTATTACTGAATAAATTTCATATAAAAAGGCATTTTGCCTTTTTATATGAAATTACTATGCAAGCGATTGCTTAAAAATTAAAAATCTAGTATAATAAAAATATGAAAATGAATCCTGCAACATTTTATCATCGTCCAGAGTCGGAATATGCCTATGTCAACGATAAAGGAACTGTAAACCTTAGGCTTCGAGTTGGTCGTGACCAAGTACAAAAAGTAGACCTTTTCTTTGGCGATCCCTACTATTATGAAAAAGAAACAAATTCTGATAAATGGGTTTGGGGAGCTAGTCCTAAAGCGATGCGTCAAGTTCTCTCGACAGACGACTTTGACTATTTTGAAGTTGAAGTAGATGTTGAGACAAAACGCTTGGATTATGCCTTTGTTCTCTATGGAGAAGACGAAGAACAAAATGAAGAAAAGCTGATTTACTGCGATAAAGGTTGTTTTCCTTTTTCTGAGAAGTTGCTTCATAAGACACATACTGCCTTTCGTTTACCGTTTTTCCATGAAATAGATCGTTATAAAGCCCCCAAATGGGTGTCAAACACAGTCTGGTATCAGATATTCCCAGAACGCTTCGCAAACGGAGAGCGAACGAATGATCCAGTCGGGATAAAAAAGTGGAATTCAACCAAAAGACCAGAGCCAGATGATCGATTTGGCGGAGACCTGCAAGGTGTCCTAGACCACATGGATTATTTATCAGACTTGGGGATAAATGGTATTTATTTCACTCCGATTTTTAAAGCGCCATCCAATCATAAATATGATACAGAAGATTATTTTGAGATTGATCCAGACTTTGGCGATAAAGCGATTTTCAAAAAAGTAGTTGACGAAGCGCACAAACGAGGTATTCGTATCATGCTTGACGCCGTCTTTAACCATATGGGAGCTGACAGTCCGCAATGGCAAGATGTCTTGAAGAATCAAGAGAAGTCAAAATATGCGGATTGGTTTCATGTGAATGACTGGCCAGCAACTTTTGTAGAAACAGACAATTACCCCAAATCAAGCTATGCGACCTTTGCTTATGTCCCTTATATGCCGAAGCTCAATACAGCCAATCCAGAGGTTCAGGAGCATTTATTGTCAATTGCGGAGTATTGGATTCGCGAGTTTGACATTGATGCTTGGCGTCTAGATGTTGCGGACGAAGTAGATCATCAATTTTGGAAACTTTTCCGCAAGCGTTGTGATACGATAAAGAAAGATTTTTATATTGTTGGTGAAGTTTGGCAATCTGCTCAGACATGGCTAAATGGCGATGAATTTTCAGGCGTGATGAATTATTCGACGACTTTTGCTGTCCTTGATGGTTTGGCTAAAAAAGAAATCAGTCTGTCAAAAATGGTATCTGAAATTAATAGTCAGCTGATGTTGTATCGTCGAACAACTTGGCCAGCGATGTTTAACTGCCTAGATAGTCATGATACACCGCGTACTCTTTTTGAGTGTGGGGAAGATAAAGCTGTCTTGAAACAAGTTGAGGCGCTGACTTATATGCAGGCGGGCGCTCCATGTATTTTTTATGGAGATGAGCAAGGGCTGACTGGAGGTGAAGAACCTGATTGTCGCCGTCCGATGGCTTGGCAAGCTGATGAGCAAGATGAAGACCTCTATGACTTTTTCAAGAAGTTGATTCATTTCCGTCTTGAAAATGCAGAGACTTTAAGTCAATCTGATTTCACTTGGGAAGTTGATGAGGAAGCGGGAGTTGTCAAATTAGCTCGAGCGAATATCAGGGCTGTTTTTAACAGTGGGGAAGGTCCAATCATATATAGCCAGGACAATATATTGATTTCCAATCTTGCGAATGATAAGGAAATTTTGCCTAAAGGATTTATAATTTATAAGAAATGAACGTAGCATATAGCTGCTTAGATGAGATAAGATAAAATAAATGTATACAGATATAATGAATAAAGCTGCAATCTACCATCGCCCAGAATCTGAATTTGCCTTTTTGAGTAAAGATAATCTGGTGAATATTCGCCTCAGAACGGCTCTTGATGACTTAGTCCAAGTAGAACTCTATTTTGGAGATCCCTATGATTTATCAACGATTTCTAGTGATAACGAGAATGAAGATAAAGCCATTTGGAAACATGAAGTTGCTAAAATGGGTAAAGTTGCAAGTACAGACACGCATGATTATTATCAAGTGGCTGTAAAATTGCCTCACAAACGGATGCATTATCTTTTCGTTTTGACAAGCAAGACAGGTGAGAAATTTATCTACACAGACCGTGGGCTCATCGATTACTCAGACGAACGAATTTCTGAGAAATATTCTCCCTTTTCTCTCCCATTCTTCCATGATGTGGATAAATATAAAACACCAGAATGGGTGAAATCAACGGTTTGGTATCAAATATTTCCAGAGCGTTTTGCAAATGGTGATAAGTCAAATGATCCAGAAAATGTTAAAGATTGGGAAGACACTGAAAAAATTGGTCGAGGCGATTTTTATGGTGGCGATCTGCAAGGGATTATTGATCATCTTGATCATCTGACTGAGCTAGGTGTGAATGGCCTTTATTTAACGCCAATCTTTAAAGCACCATCAAACCATAAATACGACACTGTTGATTATATGGAAATTGACCCGCATTTTGGCGATAAGGCGACTTTTAAGCAACTGGTAGAGGATTGCCATGCGCGCGGTATCAAGGTCATGTTAGACGCTGTCTTTAATCATATTGGTGACAAGAGCTTAGTTTGGCAAGATGTTTTGAAAAATCAAGAGAAGTCTAAGTATGCAGATTGGTTTCATATCAATAACTGGCCTGTTGGCTATGAAGGAACAAAAGAGTTTGAGCCAAATATGAGCCGAGATTATGAAACTTTTTCTTACTCGCCACATATGCCAAAGCTCAACACGTCAAATCCAGAAGTAGAGGAATATTTGTTAGCGGTGGCTGATTATTGGATTCGTGAGTTTGATATTGATGGTTGGCGTCTAGATGTTGCAAACGAAGTGGACCATCAGTTTTGGAAGAAGTTTCGTCGTACCTGTGATGTAGCCAAGAAAGATTTTTATGTCGTAGGAGAAGTTTGGCATTCTGCCCAAACTTGGCTAAACGGCGATGAATTCACAGCCGTGATGAATTATTTTTATACAGATGCGATTCTTGATTATTTTGTGAAAAATAAACTCTCAATGAACGCGATGGTATCGCAGTTAAATCAACAGCTCATGCTCTATCGTGATGAGACCAATGGGGCCATGTTTAACATTTTGGATAGCCATGACACAGAACGTCTGCTCCATGCTTGTGCTGAGGACGTTGATTTGTTCAAACAGGTGATTGCCTTTACCTATTTACAGCCAGGAAATCCCTGTGTCTATTATGGTGATGAAATCGGCATGACAGGTGGAAATGATCCCGATTGTCGCCGTCCGATGAATTGGGATTTGGAAAATCATAATCCAGATCGTTTCTGGTTCTTCCACGACTTGATTGCCTTACGTTTGAAAAATTCGGACCTACTTACTATGGGAACAATGAACTGGCAATTTGTATCAGAAGAAAAGGGACTTATTCAACTAAAACGCAAACTTGGCAATAAAGAACTTACCGGAACATTTAACACTGGTACGCATACAAACATGATTGACCTACAAAAGATTAGAGCTAGTAATTTGGCAAAAATAAATGGCAATCAAATAGAAATTGCCGCAAAAGGCTTTGTGATTTCAGAAAGCTGAAAAAAATTAATATGAAAAAAATACTAATTATTTTAAGTTTGTTGTTTATGGCAGTTAGTTTATCCGCATGTACAAAATCAGGAGGGAAGAAAATGGACGAAACAAAAATGATACAAGAAGAACATCAGGTTGCAATTCAAGTAAAAAGTATGTTTAAAGACATTAAAGAGTTAAAAATAAGTGAGCCAGATATCAATCCTATGAGGGGAGGAATTAACTTTGGAATTAAAGTTACACTAGGTTCGGGGAAAATAGATAATGTAGGAGTTACTATTGGAGATACTTCAGGTTATGCTAATGGAGCTTATTTGCAAGAGGGTAAGACAGACACTCCAATAAAGGTTATCTATTCAAATGGAAAAGAGGAATTAATAAATGGGTAATCCAACTTATGAACAGTGTAATGAAATTTCTTATAGAGTCTATTCGGTTGATAATAATGATAAAGTAGACGGAAAAAATATTGCTTATAATCAGAAGAATCCTCTTGAGTTTAATGGACAGAATGAAGTTCATTCAGGAGATCAAAAATTTCGCGTCCTCTATAGTTCCGATAATCCAGACAGCAATGGCTTCCAAGGCATGGCTGTAGCTCCGATAGTAAATGATGTAGTGGATACCTCCCAAGTCACGATAGCTTATGCGGGCACCAACCAAAGCGACCCCAAAGACCTACTGACAGATACAGAGTCCGTGGTCGCGAACTCAGGCGGTTTTGCGGGTGGCTCAGGAGTGGGTGAAAGTCAGCTAAAAAGCGCCCAAGACTTTGCGAAATGTATGAGGGAAGTCGCATGAAAAAATTGTTACTTATTTTAAGTGTGTTGTTTATGGTAATTAGTTTATCCGCATGTACAAACACAGGAGGGAAGAAAATGAATAGTGAAGGATTAACGCAAAAACAATCGGAAGAAATTCAAATAAAAATTGCAAAAGCCTTTAAAAATACCTATAAGGGAATTGAAAGTATAAAATTTTCTGGTAGTCTAGGTAAAACTCCATGGACTGATGAAACAGGATGGCATGTTGATCATGCAGATGTAACAATAGACGGTATTGTTTATCATGGTTTTATTGCAGGTTTTGGGAGTTATCCATATAATAATCAAGCAGGTATGGGGGTTAATAGCATTAAAGAAATGATTCCAGATAGTTTTGAAGGAGTTACTAATACTATGGTGACATTAATTATGGTTGATGGAAAAGAGGTCAAGGTTTAATGAGTACAAATGAAAATTATAACGCTCTTGCGAATCAGGTTTATAATGTTGATTTAAAGAGTAAGGGAGATGTTCATTGGAAAGAAGGGAATGTGATACTTCCAAAGTATGGTGGCGGTCAATCTTACCGTGTTCTATATAGCTCCGATAACCCCGACGGCAATGGCTTCCAAGGCATGGCTGTAGCGCCGATAGTAAATGGTGTAGTAGATACAAGTCAGGTCACGATAGCTTATGCAGGCACCAACCAAAGTGACCCCAAAGACCTACTGACAGATACAGAGTCAGTAGTCGCCAACTCAGGTGGTTTTGCGGGCGGCTCAGGAGTGAGTGAAAGTCAGTT
>JAIRUS010000033.1 GCA_031254295.1 Streptococcaceae bacterium
TGCTTTCCGCCTCCGTGAGATATTTGATTTTATACAAATAACTGTCAGCGCTGACAGAAAGTTTATAGTTTATAGAAAGAAGCCTAGATGATAAAGCATATTGTTGAAGTTCATGTCGAAAACGTGATGCCACAAGACTTTTTTGATTTCATGACGAATCCAAATGATCATGCTTATCGGGCATGGTGGCCTGAACGACATCATGAATTTCATGTGACCAAGGCTGGAGAGGTAAGTCATCTGGGAGATGAGGTCTGGACTTTTGAAAATGTTGACGATAAGCATCAGCTTAAAATTCTTGGTGTCATCACTGAAATTTCAGAACCCTCAAAGATTGTTTGGCAGTTTAAGAAGTTTGGAGTGATGTTGCCCAGTCGTTTAATCTTGACTATGGAAAAGAGTTCAGCTGGCTTAGAGTTACGACACGAGACACAACTTGGCTTTAAAGGCTGGGGGAAAATCTTTGATCCTTTATTCAGGTTCTATTTCAATAAAAGTTATCGTGCAGCCTTGACGGAGCATTGTCAAATAGAATGGTCACGTTTAGCGCTATTTCTGGCTAACTATACAGAAAGATAATCAGATGAAAAGTATATTGACTTCTTGTTGAGAGCAAAGAAAAACACCTATGCCAGTTCTAATAGAGGAAAAGTGTTAGATAAACATTTTGATTAAAGGAGGTAAGTATGACTTATATTTATCAAATGATTTCTCGCGCTGAGGCGCTTGAAAAGGCTAAGCGATTGGAGATTGATAACATTTGGAAGTTGGCGAATGTTGAAATTCCGCGTGGTGTCACCTTTCCAGAGACGGTTGAAATCTATGAGGGACGTGTACCCAAAGATGCTGACGTTAAAAAGGTTGTTGTCGTCAATAATATCAAGCATGCTTGGCAATTCCTTTTTGAGAATATTGACTACGCGCTTGACTATCAGCTGGTTGCGGAATATAACAGAATTGTTGGAACAGGACTTGAAAAGGATCCAGGCAAACTACGGCAGGAGCTAGTAACGATTTCTGGAACAGAATTTATTCCAGATATGCCGACTTTTAAAGGAGTCAAAAGTCAGATAGAAATGCTCTCAGGACTAGAAAATCCTGTCAATCAGGCTCTCGAAGTTTTTGCTAAAATTGCGCGCGGTCAGTGGTTTGCAAATGGAAACAAGCGGACAGCTTATATGCTAGCTAATCACTTGCTTCTGCAGCACAATGTTGGACTTTTTGCCATTCCAGTTGAGGAAAATGAAAATTTTGTGAATCAGCTTATTGCTTATTATGAATCTGCTGAAAGCGAACTTCTGAAGGATTTTCTTTACGAAAGCTCAGTGCGGTTATTTCCTGAAGCCTTGACGCAGCAGCAGAGAAGAAAATTAACAGAAAAACAATCAATGGCACGCTCAGAATCTGATTTGAGGTCAGAAACTGAGGCTTTGAAGCAGTCAGAATTTTAGAAAGAAAATATGAACGATACAGAATTTTTTGGTAAAACATTAGCTGCTCACCCAATTGCTGAAATTCCAGGTGTGATCAAGTTTGACATTCCCGTACATGGCGACAATCGGGGCTGGTTCAAGGAGAATTTCCAGAAGAAAAAAATGCTTCCGCTTGGCTTTCCAGAAAGCTTTTTCGCCGAGGGTAAGCTGCAAAATAATGTCAGTTTTTCTAAGAAAAACGTCTTGCGTGGCCTGCACGCTGAGCCTTGGGACAAATACATCTCAGTGGCTGATGATGGCAAGGTTCTGGGCGCTTGGGTTGACCTGCGCGAAGGCGAAAGCTTCGGTCATGTCTATCAGACCGTGATTGATGCCAGCGTCGGCATGTTCATTCCTCGCGGCGTAGCCAATGGCTTTCAAGTTCTGTCTGACAAGGTGGCTTACAGCTACCTCGTCAATGACTACTGGGCGCTTGAACTCAAACCAAAATATGCTTTCGTGAATTATGCCGATCCTGCTTTGAATATTACTTGGGAGAATCTGGCCGAGGCTGAAGTGAGTGAGGCCGATGAGAAACATCCTTTGTTGAAAGATGTAAAAGCGCTGAAGATAGAGGATTTATAAGCCATTAAATTTATAAGGGGTAACGAATGTCAGAAGAAGAAGCTTTTAAAGTTTTAAATAACTTTCAAGTTGATGCTTATCATGAGGGGTCTTATTTTGTAATAAAGTATAAATACAGTCCTCATACAAAAAATGGGAAGCTTTTTTTGCAAGCCTTTAATCTTATTTTTGGAAAGCACGGTCGTTATATAACTTATGGAGAAAATAAAGTTGAATATCAAGTGGTCGAGGGAAGATTTGGCGCATTCGAAGGCTCAGAAGGATTAACAGCAGCGTTGATACGCAAACATACCCAAAATTTTGCCTTTGCATACTTACGTTTTGTTGAAAATAGCAACGTAAATATTCAGACTGAAAATTTAGAAATTCAAAACGCACATAAAGTTACCATTTATGCCGAATTCATCAATAGGATAAAGGCGGAAAAATTTATGTATGAAGATGAGCTTTTATTGAATTCTAATTATGAACTTTTGGAAGCCGTCAATAGAATTGAACAAAATTTAGAAGAACAACTTAATCCATCGAGACAAGATGTATCGGTGCTAAGAAGTGTTGCTAAATCAGCATCTGAGCTTGCTGGATTTGCAGCCAATATTATTACAATAATCTCTCCATTTATTTCGATGTTGAGATAAAAACGAAAAAGGAAAATAGAATGACTGACTACAAAAACATCGTCGTAACTGGAGGCGCGGGCTTCATCGGCTCAAACTTCGTGCACTATGTGTACAATAATTTTCCAGACGTGCATATCACGGTTTTGGATAAGCTGACTTATGCAGGCAATGTGAATAACATTAATATGCTTTTTGACAGCGGGCGCGTGGAGCTGGTCGTGGGCGATATTGCAGACGCAAAAATCGTGGACGAGGTGGCCAGTAAGGCCGACGCGATCGTCCACTATGCGGCCGAGTCGCACAATGACAATAGTTTGATTTCGCAGGACGAGTTCGTGCAGACGAATTTTATCGGGACTTATGTTCTGATTCAGGCGGCGCGCAAGTACGATTTGCGTTTTCACCATGTGTCAACGGACGAGGTTTACGGCGATTTGCCTTACCGCGAGGAGCTTCCAGGGCATGGCGAAGGCGTGGGCGAGAAATTTACGCCAGAAACACCGTACAATCCGACGAGCCCTTACAGCTCAACAAAAGCTGCGTCAGATTTGATTGTGCGCGCGTGGGTGCGTTCATTTGGGCTGAAAGCGACGATTTCAAACTGCTCGAACAACTACGGACCTTTTCAGCACATCGAGAAGTTCATTCCCCGTCAAATCACGAATATTTTGGCTGGGATCAAGCCAAAACTTTACGGCGATGGTAAAAACGTGCGCGACTGGATTCACACGGAGGATCACAGCTCGGGCGTTTGGGCGATTTTGACGAAGGGACGTATGGGCGAGACCTATCTTATCGGCGCCGATGGCGAAAAGAATAACAAAGAAGTGCTCGAGGACATTTTGCCGCGCATGGGCAAGGCAGCTGACGACTACGACCGCGTGGTTGATCCGCGCGGCGAGGCGCACGACAAGCGCTATGCCATTGACAACACGAAACTCCGCACAGAGCTTGGCTGGGAGCCAAAACACACCGACTTTGAGAGCGGCCTGCAGGCAACGATTGACTGGTACAAGGCCAACGAAGCTTGGTGGAAAGATGAGAAAGACGCGGTCGAAGCAAAATACGCGGAGACACAAAAAGTATTGTAATAAAATTTCGTCAGTACTGACAGACTTTACCTGTAAAGTCTAACTATTAAAAGTACGGAGGAAGTTGAAATGAAAAAGATGAAAACAGGACAAATTTTGTGGCTTGTAGCTGGCGGCCTCTTCTTTATCACGGGAGTTATCTATTTTTTTGTTCTTCATCAGACAATGACGATGCTGTCGAACTTTGGGCTTACAGCTGTATTTGTCGCCCTTGCTTTTTACAAGGATGAGGGCAAGAAAAAATAACTGTCAGCGCTGGCAGGCATTAGAAAGAAAAATCATGAATAAATCAGAAATTCTCGCGGCGACGACTTGGCGGCGCGCGATTAAGAAATACAACGGACAGCAGATCCCCGATGAGGATTGGCAGTTTTTGCTTGAAGTGGCACGGCTGGCGCCGAGCTCAATGGGGCTTGAACCTTGGCATATTTTGGAAATCAATGATTCTGACTTGCGCCAGAAAATCGCGGATGTGTCGTGGGGCGTGAAGGAAAAAATGCCCGATGTCGCGAAGTTCATTGTGTTCACGGTGACGAAGGATCTTTCGCCAGAAAGCGCCTATTTTCGGGAAATCCGAGACATGCACGGTTACAGCGCGGAGCTTCAGGAATCGATGATTCAGCTGCATCGCGATTTCGGGATTCGCGACGCCGATTTGAGCGATGCGCGTAAGTCCCATGATTGGGCAGCGAAACAGGCTTATATCGCGTTTGCCCAGATGATTTTTGCGGCCGCGGAAATTGGCGTGGACTCGACTCCAGTCGAAGGTTATTCTAAGCAGGCGCTTGAGCGAGTGCTCACAGAAGCAGGTGCGCTT
Source organism: Streptococcaceae bacterium (assembly GCA_031254295.1). Classification (GTDB taxonomy): domain Bacteria; phylum Bacillota; class Bacilli; order Lactobacillales; family Streptococcaceae; genus Lactovum. The sequence continues at coordinate 4,586 of JAIRUS010000033.1, forward strand.
GATCTCGAAAAGGATTCTGTTGCCCTCTGCGCCGCTTTTGGCTACCGCGATGGCGAGGTCAAACACCCCAAATCGCGTCGGCCGCTGGACAAGATTATCAAAGTGATTTAACGAAAGGAAACGAAAATGAAAATTACCTACCAAATGCTGAACGGCACGGAAGGAACGCGAGACTTTGTCAGCGCTGACGAGTTTGTCATGCTGCAAATGCGCGAAGTTCCGGCACTTGAGGATAATTTCAGAGTGGTCAAACTTGAGATTGAGGGTGAAGTTGTCGACTTTACAGGCAGTATCATTGACCTCTTTAATAAATTTAACCAGGCAAATTAGAACGGAAAAAATGACAGCAATTAAAGATTTACAGGCGGCGTTTCAGAAAGCCGAGACGATTCGGCCGAAAGTGGGCGGATTTCCTGTGCTTGCGGCGTGTTTGAAGGCGGCGGGCGCAAAGCGAAATATTTGGCAGCTGCCGAGTGGGCAAAGCATTTTTATCATGACTGACGGCGATGCAGTGGCGATGCCGGCGCTTCCACAGATTTCAGAGCTGACAGAAGTTCCGAGCTTTGATGAAGCCCGATTCATTGAATCTTTGCGGCGCGATCAAGCGGGCGAGACAACCTTTCCCGAGTTTCTTGAAAATTGCTGGCAGGCGGGCATTGTCAGCTACACCGTGGACTTTGAGGCACGCACGTGCAGTTACCACGGCATTCATGGTGAGAGCTACGTCGAGGAATACCCAGGGATTGACGTTTGACGCGGTTCTGTCAGCGCTGACAACTTAGAAAAGGAAGCAAAAATGACAGAAAACTTGGACAAAGGTCCTTTTTATCATGGCACGCAAGCGGTATTAAAAGCGGGCGACCTGCTTACTGCGGGTTATCCGTCAAATTACAAGCCAGACGTTATCATGAGACACATTTATTTCACGGCGCTGGTGGACGGTGCAGGCTTTGCGGCCGATTTGCTCGGCGGGTGCGCCCATGTCTATCAGGTTGAGCCGACAGGCGACTGGGAGGACGATCCGAATGTCACAGACAAGAAATTTCCAGGCAATCCGACGCGCTCCTATCGCTCGGAGGCGCCACTGAGAATTATTGCGGAAGTTTTAGACTGGCAACATAAGCCAGAGACGGAGCTTGCGATTTGGCGAGAGCGACTGCTTAGTGATAAGTCAGCAGGAGAAATTATAAATTAGAATGAGAGAAATAAAATGATTTTAATTACAGGTGGAAATGGGCAACTTGGAACAGAATTGCGGCATTTATTGGACGAACGGGGTGTTGAATATTTTGCAGCAGACGTTCGTGAATTAGATATCACAGATAAAGTAGCTGTAGATTCATTTTTTGATAAAAATAAACCTGAGCTTGTCTATCATTGCGCGGCCTATACAGCAGTTGATAAGGCAGAGGATGAAGGAAAAACCTTAAATGAGCTAATTAATGTAGACGGAACACGGTATGTTTCAGAAGCTGCAGCGCGTGTAGGGGCAACGCTTGTTTACATTTCAACTGATTATGTGTTCGGCGATCGCTTGCCAGTTGGTGGTGAGTGGGCAGTTGGCGCTCCCAAAGCTCCAGAGTCCGAATACGGCCGTACAAAGCATCTTGGCGAAGAAGCAGTTAAAGCAAGTGGTGTGAAGCATTATGTGATTCGTACCGCTTGGGTGTTTGGTGCATATGGACCAAACTTTGTCTTCGCGATGAAGAAGCTGGCAGAGACGCATCCAGAACTTACAGTTGTTGCAGATCAACACGGACGTCCAACATGGACACGTACTTTGGCTGAATTTATGGTTTATCTTGTAGATACAAATCAAGCGCAGGGCCTCTATCACCTCACAAATGACGCTGCAGAGGGCGAAGACGTAACTTGGTTTGATTTCGCAAAGGAAATCTTGAAAGATACGGAGACGATTGTAAAACCTGTTGATTCAAGTCAATTTCCAGCTAAAGCTAAACGTCCGTTTAACTCAACAATGAGCCTTGAAAAAGCTAAGGCTACAGGCTTTGAGATTATCTCTTGGCAAAAAGCGCTTAAAGAGATGGAGGCTCTTGGAGATCGTCGCGAAAATCCAGATAAGATAAAAGGTGAATCAAAATAAAGAAGTCCTACAGGACTTTTTTTGTGGATATTTTTATAGTTTGTAGAGAAATTAAACAGCTGCACACAATGAAAAGTAATGAGTTTATACCAAAAATATAGCTTTATTGTGGTATAATTAAAAGAATTTGAGTTATACCATAATAAATTCATAAACAAAAGAGGGATAGTAAAAAATTAATGGAAGCTGCAGGCAAATCAAAAATTTTACTGATAATTCCGGCATACAATGAGGCAGAAGGAATTGAAGCGCTTGTAAAGAAGGTTGATGCTTTTCGTGCCTCGTCTAAATATTCTCTTGACTATGTTGTCATTAATGATGGTTCTAAAGATAATACAGAGGAAGTTTTAACTAAGAGCCAGATTATCCATGTGGAGTTATTGCAAAATCTTGGTATTGGAGGCGCAGTACAAACGGGATATCGCTATGCGCTTGAGAATAATTATGATATTGCGGTTCAATTTGATGGAGACGGACAACATAATATCGAAGACCTCTCTGTTTTGATTGATCCAATTATCGCAGGAGAACAAGATTTTACAGTCGGATCACGTTTTGTTGATGATAGTGAGTCAGAGTTTAAATCTTCAACCTTGAGACAGGTTGGGATTAGAGTTCTTTCATTCATTTTAAAACTTGTTTCGGGTGTAGAGATTTTAGATATTACAAGTGGCTATCGGGCAGGAAATAGGCAAGTAATTGAAGAATTTGCCAATAATTATCCTGTGAAATATCCAGAGCCAGAAACTTATATTACGCTTGCCCGAAAGAATCTGCGAATCAAAGAACTCGGTGTTAAAATGTTTGAAAGAGAATTTGGGAAATCAAGTATAAGCGTTCTTAAGGGGGGGGCTTATATGTTTAGCGTAAGTATGACCCTTATCTTTGTGGGATTATTTGAAAGGAGAAAATGATGCCAACTACGCTTAGAATTATTGCAATTATTATCAGTTTACTTTTCTCTCTCTATGTTTTTCAGCTTGTTAGAAAAAATAGAGCCGATGTTTTGCGTGTACGAAAATGGCTGTTTTTCTCGGTTCTTCTTATTATTGGTGCAGTATTTACTGACTTTGGTGCAAGTGTTGCAAAGTTGATTGGTTTTTCAACTTATGTGTCTTTAGCTTTGTTTGCTCTTGTCATTATTGCGCTTGTGTTTTTATTTAGAGTTGAATTGTCTGTGATTACTGCAGAAAAACAGATAAAAAATCTGACACAGGAACTTTCGATTTTGAAAGAAAAATTAGTAAAAAAATAAGTTAGAGTATTTTAAAGGGGTAAAATAGCTCAGCTTAAAGTTCGTAGTCAATGGATTTTGATGATATGGAACCAATGTGAAAAATAGCAACATCAAAAACATATTCAAAGTGTAGATAAACTCCGTTTCCGTTATGGGAATTAAAAAAAGCAGCGTAAGAGAAGCTTTGCGTCCGTGGTTAATTTAAGTGGAAGTATCTTAGTTTGTTTAGCCGTTTATACAAAGTTTTTCTTCAAGTTTCTTTCAATTTAGAATGACAAAAGAAGATCGATATTACAGTTTTGATTCTTTCGATGCACGAACTAGCTTAAAGCTATAACGAAAATAAAGTATAATTTTTTCTAAATTATACTTTATTTTCACTCTGAAATATATTTCTAACAATTCCCTCAAAAGCTAATTGAGAGTAATGCTAGTCTTAGAGAAAAAATATTCTTGAACAACTTTTAGGTTGAAACTTGGTAAATATTTTGCCATAAGAAAAGACCTCTGGAATTGTTATAATAAACTAGACAGGAAGTTAAGAGAAAGCGAGAAAGTGAGAAAGTTTATTATGCCAAGAAGAAAATTTGATCAATAATTTAAGATGTTAGCCGTCAAGCTCATTAGAGAAGACGGTTATTCTGTAAAAGAAGTGAGTCAGGAGCTAGAAGTTCATGAGAACAGCCTCTATCGCTGGGTTCAGGAAGTTAAGAATACGGGAATAAGGCTTTCTCGGGGAATGGTACAGAGCTCGCAAATGCTCAATATAAGATTCGCCTACTCGAAAAAGAAAACCAGCATTTGAGAGATGAGCCGGAGTTGTTAAAAAAATTCCGAGTCTTTTTGAAGTCAAACAGGAAATCCGATTCCAATTCCTCCTAGAGCATCGGAGCCAATTAATGATTCATCATGCCGTCTAAACTTTAAATGTCTCACGGTCAGGTTTTTACAAGTGTTCTCATCGTCAACCCAGTCAACGTCAAATTGAGCGAGAGGTATTTTCTGAACAAATTCGTCAGATTTTTAATGAGTACAAAGAGTGTTATGGGCGCCATTCGCATCATGAAAACATTAGGAGCTAATGGCATTTTAACAAATACAAAACGCGTGGGAAAACTGATACATCTTATGAGACTTTATGCGAGGGGAAGTCGCTATCGCTATAAATATTACAACAAAAAATCTCCTTCTCTTTCAAGACCCAATCTTATCCATCAGGTTTTTAAATCGACGGAGAAAAATAAAATTTGGCTCGCAGACATGACGTATATTCTGACACGAGAAGGGACTTTGTATTTAGCTGTGAATATTGATGTCTACTCACGTAAAATTGTAGGCTGGCCAATGTCTGAAAAGACGTAGGATAAACTTGTCATGGATTGTTTTCTCCAAGCTTATGGAAAAGAGCATCCAAAGGTTGGACTCGTGATTCATACTGATCAAGGTTCTCAATATACGAGTTCACGTTGTCAAGCGTTACTCCGCCAAAGTCCAGTATGAGCCGCAAAGGAAATCCTTATAACAATGCGATGATGGAATCCTTTTATAAAACATTGAAAAGAGAATTAATTAATAGTGCCGACTATCAAACACGTGATTAAGCTGCGCAAGAGATATTTAAATATATTGAAACTTACTACAATACCAAACGTATGCACTCTGGATTGAATTATCAGTCCCCTAGAGATTTTGAAAGGAGAAGCTCTTAATTTCTCTTAACTCATCGTCTAGTTTTTAGTGGACTTTCCACAAAACTGCTTGAGCATTTGTACAGATTTATGGGTACACTATATGAAAATATATATTCTTGGGGCACATCAATATTAGATTCTTTTGATTTAACTTTTTTGAACATCAAAGGTATACATACTATACTATAACCATACAGTTACAATCATGCTTAATGTTAGTAGGTAAGGGGGACTGCATAGACTCCTTGTCCGGCCTCAAGGGTCAAATTTAGTTTTCCCTCTTTAAGATCAATAATTTTCTTTTCACCAGAAATATAAATTAAAGCTCTTTTGGCATTTTTTAAAGTAATACTCAGATTATTAGCTGGTGAAAGGTTATCTTCTTCAAAATTTGTAATCATAAATGCATCTTTGTTATATTTATTATCATCATTTTTGAAAGTTCCAATAAGTATAGAACGGTCGGATGAGTAAGATTTAATTCTGGGAGTAGATTTTATTTGCCCTTTAAGTTGAGCAATGTTTTCAGTAATAGTATTTGCGGTTTGTGTTTTAGGGGAATATACCAGTGTTCCTTCCCACTTATAATTTAAGAATACTTTTTCAAAACTTCTTATTTCAGTATTTACATTTTTAGCAGCACTATATAATGGAGTTTGGTTGCGCTTAGAATCAATTAATCCATACATACTTGCTCCAAAAGCTTGAGGTGAACCATAACTAAAATAAGAAATTCCTTGAACACCATAGGCTAAACTAGAGAATATTTGCCAACGAATATCCTCAGTATTAGGTTGTCTGAGGCTCCCTTCATTTCCAATAGCTTGTATAGTTATCCAAAGAGGGAGATTTTTCATTTTAGCTTCTGTTGCCATAAATTGTATGTTTTGAAGATATCCTGTATTCACTCCTCCGTTTGATGGAAAAGGGTAATAATCATACGAAAGAACACTAGGCTTTACAATTTTGATGAAACTTCGCACATAGTCTTCATATTTCATTGTTCCTTCTTTGGGATCTTGGGCACCATAGAGTATGTTTTCAGCGGCATAATTTGGATATAAATTTACATAAAAGAATTTGTTTGGCACGTTTTGAAGATATTGATCTTTGATTTTGGCTAAATCTTTAAAATTTTTATAATTAGGTTCATCACTTATGAGGTTGCCATAAGTAGTATCCACTGTTTTATAATAATCACTTTGGCTAAAACTTAAAGAAGAAGCTGTCAATGAAATATTTGGATCATGGAGCATCAGGCTAATGTTATTATTTTGAGCCGCAGTTAGTTCCAAATTTAGATTAGTAGAAGAGGTTGGATAAGTATCCATTATAATGTTGTTAAATCCAGCATTTCTGATAGCTTGAAAATAAATATTGTTTTGTACAGGATCTTGGGAAAGTGGACCATACCAAGCACTGATAAAAAAGCTTTTTAAGCTTGTAGACTCAATTTTACTAATCTCATTGATTTCATCTTCTTTAATCTCAGCAGTATTTTTCACTTTTTCACTACTTTTAGAAATTGTTTTAATCGTATTGTCAATGCTACTTGACTTATTTTTTTTCAAATTAAAGATAAAAAGTCCTATGGCAAATATGAGGATAAAAGAAGAAAGAAGAAAGAGGAACCTACTTTTTCTTTTAGTTTGTTTTTTTCTAATTGACGAGTGTTTGCTGTTTTTCTTTATTTTCATTTTAAGTTCCAATCAAATTACTTGAGAATAATTTAACATAAATTAAAAGCAAATTCAAATGGAAAAAGAAAGAAAATCTATGCTAAGAATTGAACTTGTTATTTGTATGTTATAATAGCGCTAATAATTATAAGTTGGAGGATCCAAAAATTAAAATTTTAGTTGTTTGCCAGCATTTTTACCCTGAAAATTTTCGAGTAAATGATATTTGTTTTGAATTGGCAAAAAAAGGGCATAAAGTTACAGTTCTCACAGGTCTTCCCAATTATCCTGAAGGGAAAGTTCTGAAAGAATATAAATGGTTTAAAAACCGCAGACAAGATATGAATGGCATAGAAATTCGAAGAAGTTCACTGGTCGGTCGTGGGACTTCTCTGCCTAGAATGTTCATTAATTATGCGTGGTTTGCTTTTTTTGCTAGCCTGAAAGCACTATTTATGAAAAAAGATTTTGATATAGTTTATGTTTTTCAGCTTTCTCCTATTACGATGGTTTGGCCAGCCATTGTTGTAAAGAAATTAAAAAGAATTCCGCTAGTTATTCATACGTTGGATCAGTGGCCAGTCAGCTTGACGGTTGGTCCAATATCAAAGAAAAGTGTCGTTTATAAACTAGCGGAAAAAGTTTCAATATGGACTTATAAAAAAGCCAATCGAATAATTATTTCATCAAAATCTTTTAAGAAGTATTTTGAAGACGAATTGGGAATAAGTAGTCAGAAAAAAGGTCTGACCTATTACCCTTCATATGCAGAAAGTGTGTATGAAAATGTAGGAACTCTTAAAAACGATACTTTCGATTTAGTGTTTGCGGGGAATATCGGACCAGCTCAAGATGTTGAGACAATTATTGAAACAGCTAATATTTTGAAAAATTATACAAATATTGTGTTTCATCTCGTTGGAGATGGATTAAATAAAGAGTCTTGTGAAGCTTTAACTCAAAAATATAATCTTAAGAATGTTAAATTTTACGGCTATCATCCAGTTTCAGAGATGACCGAGTATTATAATTTGGCAGATGCTTTCATAATCACAATGGTAGATAATGAAGTTGTCAATTCAACCTTACCAGCTAAGATTCAGTCGTATATGTTAGCAGGAAAACCGATTTTTGGAGCAATCAACGGTGAAGTAAGGGCTGTAGTTGAAGAGGCAAAATGCGGTGAAGTAACTTCTTCGGGCAACGCAAAAGAACTTGCTGAAATAATTCAAAAGGTGTATAATGTTGAAGTTATCTTGGGAGAATATGGGGAAAACTCATTAAAATATTATTTTGATCATTTCGAGAAGGAAAAATGTATACAATCTCTAGAAGATATTTTTAAAGAAGAAATAGGTAAAACAGTAGGAGAAATAAATGTTTACTGATAAAGTATTATTAATTACTGGCGGAACAGGGTCTTTTGGTAACGCTGTATTAGATCGTTTTTTGGATTCTGATTTACGTGAAATCAGAATTTTTTCGCGAGATGAAAAGAAACAAGATGACATGCGTCATCTTTATCAAAGAATTTCAGCTGAGAATTTTAAAAAGTTAAAATTTTACATTGGAGATATTCGAGATTATTCATCAATTGAAAAGGCAATGCAGGGTGTAGATTTTGTTTTCCATGCTGCCGCGTTGAAAGAAGTTCCATCATGTGAATTCTTTCCAATGGAAGCAGTTAAGACGAATGTAATCGGAACTCAAAATGTTTTAGAATCTGCAATCAAATGCAATGTTGCAAAAGTGATTGTTCTGAGCACTGATAAAGCCGCTTACCCAATAAATGCAATGGGGATGACAAAAGCAATGATGGAGAAAGTTGCGGTTGCAGCGGGGCGCGATTTGATGAACAATCAGACAATTATCTGTCGGACACGCTATGGAAATGTTATGGCTTCTCGTGGGTCTGTAATCCCACTTTTTTGTGATCAGATTGATGCAGGTCAAGAGCTCACAGTTACAAATCCAGATATGACTCGCTTTATGATGACGCTTGAAGATGCAGTAGAACTTGTCGTTTATGCTTTTGAGCATGGAGAACAGGGGGATTTGTTTGTTCAGAAGGCTCCAGCCGCAACAATTGAAACCTTAGCTCAAGCTGTGAAAGAGTTAAAAGGTTCAGAGGTAAAGATTAGAAATATCGGGACTCGCCATAGTGAAAAGCTTTACGAAGTTTTAGTTACGACTGAAGAAATGGCAACAGCTGAAGATATGGGCGACTATTATCGTGTTCCTGCAGATAATCGTGATTTAAATTATGATAAGTATGTATCAGAAGGAAATACTGATTTAGAAAAAATTACAGAATATAATTCTCACAATACACAACGTCTAGACGTTGAAGGGATGAAGAAGTTGCTTTTGAAGTTGCCGTTATTTCAGGATTAAGGAGCGAGAGGTGAAGATACTAATAACTGGGAGTAATGGATTTATTGGTAAAAATCTAGCTGCTCATCTTAAGGAAAAAGAGGATATAGAACTTGTTCTATACGATAGAGAAGATAATTTCTCAAAAATCGAAGAAAATATTTTAAGCACCGATTTCATCTTTCACTTTGCAGGAATTAATCGTCCAGAAAGCCCAGAAGAGTTCTATGCAGGAAATACAGACTTTACAAAAGCCTTAATCCAATTGCTTGGAGACAAGGCACTTAAAATCCCTATTGTGCTTACTTCAAGCATTCAAGCAAAGCTAGATAATGACTATGGAAAAAGCAAAAAACTTGCGGAAGAAGTAGTTCTTGAATACGGAAAGTCAGCTCCAGTCTATATATATCGTCTTCATAATGTTTTTGGTAAGTGGGGGCGTCCAAATTATAACTCGGCCGTTGCTACGTTTTGCTATAACATCTCACACGACCTAGATATCAAAGTCAATGACGAGAGTACAGTTTTGGAACTCGTCTACATTGATGATATTGTGTATGAATTTATAGGTCTCCTTGATGGAAATCAACCTTCCGAAAAAGAAGATTACTATTATCATGTGAGTCCGCATTATCAGAAGACATTAGGGGAAATTGTAACGCTACTTTATTCGTTTAAAGAGAGTATGAAGTCAATTTATGTACCTGCAACAGGGCATGACTTTGAAAAAAAGCTTTATGCAACGTTTATTAGTTACTTGTCACCAGATGAGATGATTGTGAGTCCAGAGAGTCATACTGATGTTCGGGGGACATTTACTGAATTAGTTCGTACCTTTGACTCGGGTCAATTTGCAGTTTCGACGACAAAACCAGGCTATGTTCGAGGGAATCATTATCATCACACAAAGCTTGAGCGTTTTATGGTTGTAAAAGGTAAAGCCATGGTTGAATTTGAGTCTATCTTGGACGGGGTAAGGAAACAGTTTTTTGTTGATGATTCCGAAATAAAAATTATCACGATGCCAGTTGGTTATATTCATAGCATCAAGAATATTGGTGATGAAGATATGATTTTACTCATTTGGGGAAGCGAATTATTTAATCCTAAGCGTCCAGATACGATTTTTAAGGAGATTACAAAAAATGATTAAAAAGTTAAAACTGATGACGATTGTAGGAACACGTCCTGAAATCATTCGCCTATCTGAGGTTATTAAGAAATGTGACACTTACTTTGAACAAGTTTTAGTACACACAGGACAAAATTATGACTATGAATTAAACCAAATTTTCTTTGAAGATTTGGAATTGCGTCAGCCAGATATTTATCTTAATTCTGTTGGAGAAAATCTTGGTGAGACCATTGGGAATATCATTGCTGAGTCATATCGTGTGATGTCTGAAGTTAAACCAGATGCATTACTTGTTTTAGGGGACACAAACAGTGCACTTTCAGCAATTTCGGCTAAACGTTTAAAAATTCCGATTTTTCATATGGAGGCAGGGAATCGCTGCTTTGATGAAAATTTACCAGAAGAAACAAACCGCCGTATTGTTGATCATATTGCAGATGTGAATCTTTGTTACTCAGAACATGCACGTCGATATTTAAATGCTGAGGGAACAGCCAAAGAGCGTACATATGTTACAGGTTCTCCAATGGCAGAGGTTCTGACAGCACATCTTGATAAAATCAATACGAGCAAAGTTCTTGAAACTCTAGACCTTGAAAAAGGTAAGTATATTCTTCTTTCAGCTCATAGAGAAGAAAATATTGATAATGAAAAAAATTTCTTTGAGTTGATGAATGCAGTAAATATAATGGCTGAAACTTATCAGGTGCCAATTATTTACTCAATGCACCCGCGAGCAAAACATATGGTTGAAGCACGCGATTTTAAGTTTCATCCTTTAGTGCAAACTTTGAAACCGTTTGGCTTTAGTGATTATAACCATTTGCAAACTAATGCACTATGTGTCGTGTCAGATAGTGGAACACTACCCGAAGAAGCCTCTTTCTTCCATAATTTTGCGGCAGTATGTATTCGTACTTCTACTGAGCGTCCAGAAGCAATTGACAAAGGGAATTTTATCTTTGGTGCAATTAATGCTGATCAGGTTTTACAGGGAGTAGATATGGCTATCCAAATGCAAGCAGTAGGCGACGTAGGGCTTGATGTTCCTAATTATATTGACACAATTGTCTCAACAAAAGTAGTGAAGATTATCCAAAGTTACACGGGTATTGTGAATAAAATGGTCTGGAGAAAATTTTAGTTGAAGTATCTTAAAAACGTAGTTATTTTTTATGATAATTTACTTGTTATGAGTAGTTATCTCATTTCTGTAAATAATCAAGATTTAAAAAATGTAAAGCTATTGCTAGTTATTGTTATGAACAAATATAGCCAGAAAGATAGAGAACAGATTGAAACGCTTATAAAAACATTAAGCATTCAAGTGGAAATTTATTATCCGGATAAGAATCTTGGCTATTTAAATGGTCTTCTAGCTGGATATAGGTTTTCTAATTCTAGCTCTATGAATGAGAGTTGGACTGTCTTTAGCAATGTTGACATTGAGTTTGGAGACAATCAGATTTTTCAAAAAATTGCAATGCTTGAAACTCCAGATGATGTCTATTGCGTAGCCCCATCGGTTTATGAGCCTAGAATGAGACGTTTTGTCAATCCACAATACTTGGAAAGGTATTCAAAAAAATCATTAGAATTCAGAATTTGGGTTTTCAAAAAAAATTTTTTGGCTAACAGCTATATTCAACTTGGCGATTTTATCTCAAAATATCTAAATTCGAAAGAAAAACAAAGCCAATATGTTTATTCGGCTCATGGCTCATTTTTCATTTTAAAGAAAGATTTCTTAAAGAATTTGGGAAAAGATTACATGTCCCTTTTATACAGTGAAGAAGCATTTATTGCAGAAGAAGTAAGATTGGCAGCTGGAAGGGTTTACTATGATAATTCAATAAAAATAATTCATTTAGCGAATGAATCCACAGGAAAACTGTCTGCTAAGAGAAGAAATACTTATCTTGCTGAATCATTGGAAAAGATAATAAAAGAGTATTATTAAAAAATATTTTCAGTATTAAGAATTTTGTATTTGAAATAAAAGTATACAAAGAGTAAGGAGTATTATTTGTATGAAACTTTCAATTGTGATTCCTACCTATAATAGACAGGGTACCATAGTTCGCTCTATTAATAGCGTATTAAAGCAAGAAGGTATGCCCTCTGATTTTGAATTGATAATTATAGATGATTGCTCGACGGATGACACAGTTCGGGTAGTTCAGGAAATTGGAAATCCCAATATTATGCTTTTTAAGTTGGAGAAAAATTCAGGTGCTAATATTGCTCGGAATGTTGGCTTTGAAAAAAGTCAGGGAGATATAATCGCTTTTCAGGATAGTGATGATGTTTGGTTACAGGGGAAGTTGAAAAGACAACTTGAAATACTTAGAGATGGATATGATATTGTTGGTTCTAGTTTAATGCAATTTAAAAAAGAAAAAGACTTTTCGAATTTAAAAATTGGAAGAGAGGGGATTGAAATATCACCTGATAGACTTTTTCCTGTAAATATTGTGAGTACGCAAACTTTAGTGTTTAGACGTAAAGTTATGGAGGAGCTAATGTTTGATCCAATATATTCAAATCTTGAAGATTGGGATTTTGCAATAAGAGCATCACAAAATTTTAAATTTTTTTATCTATTGTCACCAACTTGTTTAAGATATTTAAGTAAGAATTCAATAACGAGAAATCACAAAGATACAGCTGAATCTTATAGCATATTATATAAAAAGTTTAACAACATTATAAATAACTTTGATGACAAAAGTAAAAAAGCAAATTTTTTGGTAGATTTTGCAGTTCAATGTCAGGCTTCAGGGTTACCTTCATGGAATCTAAAAAAAGAAGCGTTAAAAACTTCTATCAACTTACGGGTTATTGGTTCGTTTTTTTTAACAAAAAAGATTATTAACTTTATTGCTAAACGATGGAAATTCAATTGATGGAAAGTAGCGGTGAATATATGAGTAAATCAAGTCTCAAATCGAATTTTTTCTATCAAATCTTTTATCAATTGGTTCAGATGATTTCTCCCTTTATTACGATTCCTTTAATTTCACATGCGCTTGGCCCTAATAATGTGGGAAAGTATGGGTATATTCAATCAATTGTGACCTATTTTGTTTTTTTAGCAGGGCTTGGTATGAGATTATATGGTCAGCGAGAAATAGCACGAGTTAGAAATGATAGAATCAAATTAGTGAAAAAATTTTCAGAACTGTTTTCGCTACAAGTTATTTCCAGTACGATTGCGGTTTTTGGGTATGTTCTGTTGGCATTTATCATTGGTGGAGGAAATCTATTTTATTATCTTATACTTGTATTTATGATTTTTAGTATTTTCATTGACACATCGTGGTTCTTCATGGGAATGGAAAGGTTTAAAATCACTAGTTTGATTAATATTATTGTTATGGGCATAGTAGTCGCATTGGTAATTTTATTTATCCGTCATTCGACAGACTTATTACTATATTTTATGATAATGAGTTTTGCATCTTTTGCACCATCCTTATTTCTTATTCCTTTTATAATGAGAGGTCATTATTTCAAGCTTCCTAAATTTAAAAATGTAATAAGCCATTTCTTTCCAGTAGTTCAGTATTTTTTTCCAATTATTACAGTTGTATTCTATGCAACAATGAACAAAACGATGCTTGGAATTTTTAGTACTAACAGTGCGGTTGCATATTTTACAAATGCAATGTCAATTATGTCTATTCCAGTTGCGATTACTGCTGCAATTGATACAATTTTATTATCAAGATTATCAAATCTACTTACTGAAGGGAAAAAAAATGACTTCTTTGCAATATTAAAAAAATCATTAAATATTGAATTTTATTTGACTTCGCTCATGTTCTTTGGAATAATCCTAATTGCTGAAAAATTCGTTCCATGGTTTTTTGGTAACTCTTTTGGAACGATTAAATACGTTCTACCAGCATTAGCACTACAGGCAATAGTTGTACCGATGGGCACTTCGATTGCGAGGCAATATCTGATTCCGATTGATAATATTAGGGTATATAATAAGTCAGTTTTTGCTGGAGCAGCAGTAGGACTTGCAATTGCGTTAATATTTGTGCCATTAATTGGTGTGTGGGGTGCCGTTATTGCCATCAATTGTTCGGAAATATTTGTGACAGCTGTTAGAACAGTCTCATTCATAAAAGAAACAAATTTTAAATATGATGTTAAGGCAATTTTGAAATATTTTATTAGTGGATTAGTAATGTTCATTATAACGTGGTTTATGACCAGAGATATGTCAGCAAGTTTCGTAACAACTTTTACTCAGATTATATTAGGGGGGGGGATTTACTTCGTATGTACAATATTACTAAAGGAAAACCCCATTACTAAACTAAAAACATTAAATATAGAAAAGAGGGATTAACTTTGGGGAACTTTGTTGAAGGCTTTTGGGAGACAAACCTAGGTGACGATTTGTTCTTGAAAATTTTATGTGAAAGATATGCAAAGGAAAAGTTTTACATTATTTCAAGAGATTCACAAAAGGTTTTTCAAGGGATAAATAATTTAAAAAGATATCCTCGCGGAGACGAATTTGGTCTCCAGGCAATAGGAGCTTTAATATGGCTAGCTAGTCTTAAAATTGTGCAGAAAATTAGTGTAAAAAATAAAAGCTTTTCTCAGCTTGTCATGAAGCTCATTCCTAGAATTGAACTTCACATTATTATTGGCGGGAGCATTTTTATGTGCCCAAAGGATGAACATGATTTAAATAAAACTGAGTATTTCAGTGATAAAAAAATCGGAGTTAATTTAGCAAAGCACACGTTTGTGTTAGGTGCAAATTTTGGTCCATATTATTTTAGTGAGCAGGTAGAACAGTATGCTAGACTATTTGAAAAAATTGATGACGTATGTTTTCGAGACCAGTATTCGAGATCATTATTTCCTGATTCATCAAATATAAGATTTGCGACAGATATTGTTATGTCGCTGGATACAGAAAAATACAATCACGAAAAAAATGAAAAAATTTTAGTAATATCTGTAGTTAATATGGAGGAAAAGGGGGATATAGATTCCTCTGTATTCAGCAAAAATCAGGAAGAATATGAATCTAAATTGGCAGAAATTGCGAACAAATATATATCGGAAGAAAAAGGAAAAGTTATCCTAATGTCTTTTTGTGATGCGCAAAAGGATTATTTGGCTTCAAATAGAATTTTTAATAAACTTAAAGATGTTGAAGAGAATGTTTCCTTATTTTCTCATAGCAACATAGATGAATCATTAATGCTAATTGCAAAGGCAGATAAGATACTTGCGACTCGCTTTCATGGAATGATTTTAGGATGGAGATTCAAAAAGCCAACAATGGTTGTATCTTATAGCGAAAAAACAATTCAGGTCATCGAATCAAGTAATCCAGAACAGAAGTTCGTGAAATTTGAGGATGTGGGAAGAATTGACTCTGATTCTTATAAGGACTATTTTACAGAAATTTCTAGTAGTACTCAAGAAGCGTTGATAGAAGATGCAATAAAGCAGTTTTGGGGACTAGATTTGTACTTTCAGAAAAAATCTAATTTTGAACGATAATTTTCCGAATTTATAAAATGGATGGGATATATCAGAAAGAAATTAACTAATTAATGACGATGAGAAAAAACAAATCAAAATATATAAAAAGAGTTGCTAGTGCGGATTTTGGGCGAATACCAACTAGAATAGAGAGTAGGCGTAAAGTAAAGTTAAGCGCCGAAAAACTTTTTCTGGTTATAACTTTGTTATTTGGGACAATTATGGTTTTTTTGGCCCCACTCTTCAGTACGGGTGATGAATCTGTCCATATTCAGAATGCATATTACATGTTTTCATCTAAGCAACCTTCGACCATGCGCAGTCGTCCAGATTTGTTTAAATATGAGTTGGAAGCCATTTCTCCTACGGATACTTCATTTTTGGATACCAAAGATTTATTATTAAATAAGGTTGATACAAAGGGCGATGGCTTTAAAATTAATTTGATTAATAAAGATGGAAGCACCTACACTTCGTATATTGCTTCTGGAATAGGAATTTTGGTTGCACGTATAGTTTATCCAAGCCTAGGGGTCATGATATACTTTTCAAGATTTGCTAACCTTTTACTCTTCGCTTTTTCGTTTTATTTTTTGATTAAACGTAGTACTAGGGGAAAATGGATTTTATTCATGCTTTTCACAATTCCATTTATGGCAAGAGTTTATTCTCCCAGCTATGATGTTGTCCAATATATTGCGATTACTGCTTTCGTACTTAATTTTTTTGAATTATATGGAATGAAATCTATTAGGGAGTTCACTAAAAAGAAAGCATTCTACTTTACTTTTACTGTCATTTTGTTACTGTTAGTGAAGTCAAACTCAAAATTTGTTCTATTTATGTTGCTAGGATTACCGATGTTATATTTCCCTATTTTTAATAAAATTAAAAAATTATCTTTCCGAAGTAAAAGTGTCCTATTGATTATGGGAGCACTCCTAACATCTGGCTTCTTTTTTATAGCAAATCTTAAATTTAATCTTTTTCAAAATATTTCTCATTTTTTTAATGACTATTTGAATGTTGAATCATTTGGAAGAGCTCAGCGTATCCTTTTTCAGGTGACACCTACAATTTTACCAAGTTTTGTAAATATTCTATGGGTATTTTGTCTCCTAGTGGTTGGAATTTTTGAAGTGAATAGAAAATGGAGCATGTGGACTGTAACTGTTTCTGTGGCAACATATTTTACTAATTGGTTTGGCATATATTTAGGTTTTTGGATTATTGGTATGGTACCAGCTGTAGAGCTAAGTGGTCGCTATTTTTATCCTTTTATGGTATTATTTATTCCACTTTATCAAAGAATGGGCTATCATTTGAATATTGAAATTTCAGAGAGGAAAATTAAACAAATTGCTGTTATATCTACGGTATTAGTTTATCTTGCGTTTATTATTACTGTTCTGTATCGAGTAGTAGTTTTAAATGTTACTCCACTTTGGAGTAACAAAGTATAAAATATTGAACGTGTTGAAGGATATTCAGGATAGAATTTTATAGGTAAAAATTTTGAAGAAAATTAGAATTATTCAGTTTATAGCATTAGTGATTTTTTCACTTACTATTCAGGGAATTAAAGCTTACGCAGGGACTGTCGAAGTTTCACTCACTAAGAATAAAATTCCACTCTCTTCTGGAAATATAACTGCAGAAAATTTCCAGATTGCATATGAAAAGATAAAAAGTGGTGATTTTTCGTCGGATGAGTATAATTCTGATGAGTGGAAAAGCCTGAGTGTATCACAAACGTGGAATGATGACCATTGGGATTTAAATCAAAAAAACCATATCATAGCAGTTACAAGAACAGAAAAATTTGGTTTAGGTGTTAAGAATTCGGATTATAATGCTTTGAAGATTTTAAATATTTTGCCTACAACTTTTTTAGAAGTGATTAATAAAAATACTAAAACTGTTGGATCTCAAGTCAGTTTTCAACCTACTAACATACAGGGAAATACTCAGGGAAAGTTAATCAATGGCTGGACAGGATTTTTCTTAGCAGATAAACTTATTAAATATGTAAATATTACAAGTAAAACACAAAAAATAAATCTTGATACGGTTAATAGCTCTGATGCAGTCTCTTCTTCTATATCTAATTTAAATACTGGGACGAAAAATGGGGCGTTTTACGGTGTTGAATATGATCAAAAAGTTACTTATAATGTAACAATTAAAGGAGACTTCTTAAGGCACGAAGGGGCCACATTGCAATTATTATGTCCAGCTAACTTAGTAATTGATGACGTTTCAATCCCATATCAAACGGTTGATCAATTTGCTTTCCCACTTAATTTAAATGATAATTCACAGTTCTTTATGACGCAAAATCAAAAAGGGCTTTCAGCCAAAAACATGATTTATTCAGCTCAAAGTACAATACATGCGAGAAGAATTGATGTAAAAATACCTGCGCAAAGTACAGACTTAACTTTCACAATAACTGCCCACATCGCTGCGAGCGTAGTTAATACGCAACAGGCTGTGATTGGCGGTGGAGATAATCCTATTGTAGTTGATGCTCAAAGTATCAAGAAAGCTGGTGATAGTCCTAACGATACATATACCGTAACGGATACTCAAAAGAGTCTTGATGTGTATCGCCCAGGATACTTGTTCCAAGATACTGAGTACAGTATAAACATTTTAGGATTTAATGCTGATAATGAATCTTTCAATTATTTTTCTGATTCTGTGCATGTGAGCGGTATAAATTTTGCGCAAATACTAAAAAATGGAAAAAGCACAAAAGGGGGACAATATGTACTTGGCAAAGTCGTAAAAGGGGAAAATTATATCTGGACAGGAACGGGAAATTGGGTAAAGGTAGGACAAGCGTTAGATAAACAAGATTTTTCTTCGGTGCACAATAGAATTCTGTCTGGTGGAAATGGCTACGTATTTGGAGATTTGAAGGAAATTAAACTCTCAGATAATACTTTTTTCTTAAACGGTCTAAATACGGATAAAGAACGGAGTGAATTGGAGTCAATCATCACAATAAATGGCCTTTCAATAGGTAGTGAATATTTCTTGTATCCAATTAAACTTGCAGATGGAAATAATGGTATAAAGAAAAAGATTAACTTTAAAGTTAGTGCAGATGTTAAGGTAAAAGAAAACGGTAGTTTTGTTATCTTAACTAGTATGAATATAGCACCTAATACACCCAGTCAGATTGAGAAAGCACTTCCAGCTTACTCAGCAGGGAATATTGAATATCATCTTATTGAAGTAAATGGAAAAATTGATTCATTAAAAACTACTTTTTCATGGGTAGGAATTATTCCAGCTATAATAACGTTCTTGGTTATTATGGGAATAACGTTACTTGTAATTATCAAGATTGTAAGAAACTAATTTAAATAGAAGGTACGTAGAGGAGAAATTTATGTTCATTATTTACAAAATCAAATTATTTATCTTTCTATGGAAAAGAGGTCTGAAAAGTAAATATGTGCATATAGGACCCAGATTTGATATATCTAGTTCTATTAATTTTGAAGGGGTAACCTATATTGGTCCTGATGCAAAAATCAATGGAAAAGGAAAAGTTAATTTTGGGGACAATACGATAGTAGGACCAGGTCTAAAAATTATGACAAGTGTACATAATTATGAAACAAACCTACTTCCGTATGATGGTAAAAATGACATAAGTGGAGATGTTCAAATCTGTGAGAATGTTTGGATTGGTATGGATGTTATCATAATGCCTAATATAAAAATTGGAGAGGGAAGTATAATTGGAGCAAGATCCTTTATTAATAAAGACGTCCCAGCGTTTTCGATTATGGGAGGTACTCCAGCAAAAGTATTAAAATATAGAGATAAAGCCGATTATTCAACAAAAGTGAAAGAGAAAAGACTTTATTTGCATGAAAAGTACGGAATCAAATAAGTATGCTTTTTAAATGCAAGAAACAGAAAGAGTAAAGAAATTCTTGAGGAGCAGAAAATTTAAGAGATTATCTGCGCACAAGGAGACTTACAAGTACCCATTACGATTATAATCTAAGAGGACTGTTAAACAAATAAATGGAATTCAACACAAAAAATTACGACTATCTCATCGTGGGGGCAGGTCCTTACGGCTCTATCTTCGCCTATGAAGCAGCCAAACGTGGCAAACGTAGTCTCATTATTGAGCGTCGTGCACATATCGGCGGCAATATGTATACGCACAAAGAGCATGGAATCAATATACATGATTTTGGCGCACATATTTTTCATACTGACAATAAAGAAGTCTGGGATTATGTTAATCAATTTACGGAGTTCAATGGTTATATCAATCAGGTGCTAGCAGATTACAAAGGTGAACTCTATAACCTGCCGTTTAACATGAACACTTTCTATCAGATGTGGGGGGTTAAAACGCCTGAAGAGGCAGTCGCTAAGATTGAAGAACAAAAGCTCGCAGCAGGACTGACAGGGACACCGAGGAACTTAGAAGAGCAAGCTATCAGTCTGATCGGAACGGATATTTATACGAAGCTAATCAAAGGCTATACAGAGAAGCAGTGGGGACGTAAGGCAACTGAGTTGCCAAGCTTCATCATTCGTCGTCTACCTGTGCGTTATACCTTTGATAATAATTACTTCAACCATCGTTATCAAGGTGTACCAGTTGATGGTTATACAGCGATTTTTGAAAAGATGTTAGAGTCTGAGTTAATAGATGTTCAGACGAGTGTTGACTTTTTTGAGCATAAGGACGATTATCTGGCAGAATTTCCAAAGGTTGTTTATACTGGTATGATTGACCAGTTCTTCGATTACAA
This sequence comes from Streptococcaceae bacterium, assembly GCA_031254295.1. Lineage (GTDB taxonomy): Bacteria > Bacillota > Bacilli > Lactobacillales > Streptococcaceae > Lactovum. The sequence continues at coordinate 25,118 of JAIRUS010000033.1, forward strand.
GTTTGGTGAGCTGGAATACCGTTCAGTACGCTTTGAGTCAGAGACTTTTGAGTCAGATAATAAACAAGGAAATGCGGTGATTAACTACACGGATGCGGAAACGCCATTTACGCGCGTGATGGAGTGGCGCCACTTTGATCAGAAGGCTGATGAAGGCTACACAGTCGTGACGAAAGAGTATCCTCAAGATTGGGAGCGGACAAAGGAAGCCTATTATCCAGTCAATGACGAAAGAAATTCTGAACTCTTCAGAAAATATCGTAAAGAAGCTGATAATGTCCAAAATGTTATCTTTGGTGGGCGGCTTGGGAACTATCAATATTACGATATGGATCAGGTTTTCAATGCAGCCTTGAAAGCAGTAGAACGAGAGTTTAATAAATAACTAAAAAGGGATGGCTTCCATCTCTTTTTAGTTATTTATTGTTATAAAATTTAAGAAGTGCTATAATAAACCTATTATGTTTGAGCGGAGCAAGCAAACAGATAAATCTAAGCAACCCAATCAAAGTAATCAGAACAATAGGCTTGATGCAACTGAAAAAAAATTAGAATCTTTTTACGATGCAGCTTCTAAGGTACTTTCGGTTTCTTTAAATTTAAGTGATATTGCTGTAGAATTTTCAGAGAATTCAGAAAGTCAGAGGAGCTCAGAAAGTTATAGCTTGATTGAATCAGAATCGAAATCAGTCAAAAAAATAGAATTACAAAGTGAAATCGCCTCTACTTCGAGTTTTTTATCTGATTCAGATTCAGAATCTATGTCAGTAATATTTAAAGAGTTTGACTTAATGGCAAAAACTCTCAAACAATATGGGTCAAACTCGAAGGAGTTATCAAGCTATTTAGTCGCTTCAGAGCAGAGCTCAATGATGCAAAGTCAACAAACTGACAAAATAAATGAGTATCACTCTGTTATTGCGTCAAACGAAATGAGAATAGCAGAGTTAGAATCTTTGGCAGAAGTAAATGAACACAATATTGTTCAATTTACAAAAAACAATCAAACTTTAGCAAAGACAGCTATAAACTCTGAAAGTATGCAGAGGATTCACTCTCTTTCAGATCCAGAGCGTGTTTCTGAGTCGGAATCAGGATCCCTCTCTCACATGTCAAGCACTAGCCAATCTGTATACGAATGGTATTCATTAATAGAATCGGAAGAACTTAAATATTCGCAAGGTCTATAGAATTTATTAGCTAGATATCGCCTAAAAACATGAAGCCCTAGAATTCTAGGCTTTTTTCTTAGTTGAAATTATGCTATAATTTCATGATATGCAATTAAATAGCACACATTTGAATCAAGCAAATCTGGCAATTGTCGTGGTAACTTTTAAGCGCCAAGAACTTCTTCAGGTCTTGATGGATTCAATCAAAAATTTAACTATTCATCCCACTTATCTAGTCGTGGTGGATAATGAAAATTCACAAGATACAAAAGTAATTGTAGAAAATACCCAGTCAGAGCTCAGTGATGTCAATGTAAATTATGTCCCGATGACTGAAAATACAGGCGGAGCTGGAGGCTTCTCAAAGGGAGTTGAAGTTGCCTATAATCTAGGAGCCGAATGGATCTGGGTGATGGATGATGATGTTAAAGTCTTTCCTGAAGCGATTGAAAAGTTAGAAGCTTGGATTGAGAGGGCAGTGGAAAATGACACACGTGCAATTCAAGTTTGCCGAAAGAATTTTGACGGTAGCGATTTTTATTGGCAGTATGATTTTAAAAATCACCTCGGTATTCCTAATCCGATATCACCGTCTGGTTTTGCAGACGGTGAGACCTTTAAGAAAATCAATACGATGTGTTTTGAAGGCGGGCTTTTTCATCGTAGTATAGTGGCTGAAAATGGACTTCCAGACTCTCGTTTTTTCATTTATTGGGATGATACGATGTATGGCTATCTAGCGAGTAAGATAACTCAGCCCATTTTAATCAACGAGACTTTAATGGCGAGGACGCGTACGCTAGATAATGTAAAAATTGGCAAAGTACGTCGTTTAAATTCGACAAGTGACATGACACGTTACTATATTATGCGTAACCGTGGTTATATGACGCATTACTTTAAGCTTCATGGGGATTACCGCCCATTGACCTTTACTTTTGGCACTTTCTTGACTTTAGTCAAGGAAACGATTCGTCTGGGCTTTTCTGAAAACTTCTTTAAGAGTCTTAAAATCTTGCTGAATGGTATGAAAGATGGTAAAAAAGCCCGTAAAGATAAGTCTTGGACACCAATGCCTAAGCTAGAAGAAATAGGAACAAAATAGATAATGACTGAAAAGTTAATTTCCATCATCATTCCAGTCTATAATTCTGAAAAGTTTTTAAGACGGACACTACAGTCTGTTTTAGAACAAAGTTATCAAAATTTTGAGCTTTTATTGATTGATGACGGCTCAACAGATGGTTCTGGTCAGATATGTGATGACTTCGCCAGTAAAGATCTGCGCGTGAAGGTTTTCCATATGGAAAACTCAGGAATTTCCTCAGCTCAAAACAAAGGTCTAGATGAAGCCAAAGGGGCTTATATTACCTTTTGTGATAATGATGATATCTATCACCCTCAATATCTAGAAGTGCTTGCTTATGCGCTTGAAAATACAGAGGCGGATATAGCGAAAGGCCGAACAGCCAGTATCGGAATAAGTGAGCTAGAAAATCTTGCCTATTCATCTTTTCAAGTAAATAAACTGAACTTAACAAGCTTTTCAAATCCACTGAAAAAATATCATGATATTTTTATCAAGTCAGTCAAAATGTGGGGCAAAACAGCTTATTATTTCAACGAAGCAAACTGGTGTAAGCTTTACAAACGAGAACTGTTTGATAAAATTAGATTTCCACTTGATAAATATGCTCAAGATGTGGCAATTGTCGGGGATTTGTTAATTCGAGCAGAAAAAGTAGTAGACGTAGACGCGGTGATTTATTATTGGATTCAGCATTCAAACTCTGTAACCCATGATAAAGCTAAGCGTCGCGACTACAAGTTTTTGGAAGACAATATCTATGCTGGAACTCAGGGCTTTGATGTTGCGCTAAAAAATGGTATTGCGCCGTTTAGAAGTTATTTCATTCTTGAGACGACTTTACGAGATATCAAACGTTTGGATGAAAATCATGAGGCTTTGGTTCAGCAGATTGAACGAGATTATCTCAAGAAAATGCCACATAAGTTTAAGGCTAAGCTTTTAAATTTAGTCGGACGCTTTGAATATATTTTTTATGAAAAACTCGTGCATAATAAAAAATGATACAATTGAAAGGGTAATGTCTTTCAAAGCTATTATGTAAAACTATTACGTAAAATCATAGCTAAATTATTACCCAATTTATAGGAAAATTTGAAAATTTAATGAATATTTTTGAAAAGAAAAATCGTATTTTACTGCGAGAACTGATTAAAACAGATTTTAAACTTCGCTATCAAGGAAGTGCAATTGGCTATCTTTGGTCAATTTTGAAGCCCATCATGCTTTTCATCGTGATGTATTTGGTCTTTGTAAAGTTTTTAAAATTTGGATCAGCCGTACCTCACTTTGCAGTGGCGCTACTTTTAGGTATCACAGTTTGGAATTTCTTTGCAGAGTCCACAATGGTAGGAATGCAGGCGATTGTCAATCGTGGCGATTTGCTTCGTAAGATAAACTTTTCTAAAGTAATTATCGTTCTCTCGGTTGTTGCAAATGCCTTTATCAATCTTTTAATCTCGACAGTTGTTGTGATTATCTTCTCTTTGATTAATGGCGTGCATATGAGCTGGAATGTGATTTTTGTTCTTCCGCTCTTATTTGAGTTATTGTTGTTTACAATCGGGATTGTTTTACTTCTCTCAACCGCCTATGTTTATTTTCGTGACTTGAGTCCTGTCTGGGAAGTTGCGATGCAAGCGGGAATGTATGCAACACCAATCATCTACCCGATCACTGAGGTTGCACTTCGTGGTGGATATTTAGGGCAAATCATAGCGGATCTTATGATGCTTAATCCAATGGCACAGATTATTCAGGATTTGCGCTACATCTTAACTTTTAGCAACAATACAAACCCGACGGTTTGGCAGATGATTCACCATCCATTTTATTTGGTGGTGCCCTATATCTTACCGTTCTTCATTTTTGCATTTGGTTCATGGGTTTTCAATAGAAATGCCAATAAATTTGCGGAGGTAATCTGATGGCTAAGGAAATGACAGAAGAAGTTGCAGTAAAGATTAGTCAAGTGAGCAAAAGCTTTCGCCTCCCGACTGAAGCAACAAATAGTCTTCGGACAAAGTTAGTAAATGCAACACGTGGTATCAAGGGCTATAAAGAACAGCACGTACTTCGAGATATAAATTTTACTGTAAACAAAGGAGATTTCTTTGGTATCGTTGGACGAAATGGTTCAGGAAAATCAACTCTGCTCAAGATAATTTCACAGATTTACGTTCCAGAGACAGGAACTGTTGAGGTCAATGGGAAGCTTGTTTCTTTCATTGAACTCGGAGTAGGGTTCAATCCTGAGCTGACAGGACGTGAAAATGTCTATCTAAATGGTGCGATGCTTGGTTTTTCAACTCAAGAAATCGATGCAATGTATGATGAAATTGTAGAATTTGCAGAGCTTGCAGACTTTATGAATCAAAAGCTGAAAAACTATTCATCTGGTATGCAGGTTCGTCTGGCCTTTTCAGTTGCAATCAAAGCAAAAGGTGATGTACTGGTACTAGACGAAGTTTTGGCGGTTGGTGATGAAGCATTTCAACGAAAATGTAATGATTACTTTTTGGAGCGCAAACGTACAGGGCTGACAACTATTTTGGTCACACATGACATGGGAGCAGTCAAAAAATACTGTAATCGTGCGCTTTACATAAAAGACGGGCTTGTAGAAGGCTATGGCAGCCCGAACGAAATTGCTGCAATGTACTCAACAGCCAATTTACAGTCTGTAAAAATCGGTGAGACTGAAGTTGCAGATGGCGGATATGCGCGTGGTTTGTCAAAACTTGTTCCACAGCTTGATCTTGAAAATATATCAGGACAAAGTGTATCAAGTGATGGAGAACTTGTTTTCAACTTGAACTATGAAGTAACAGAAGACATTCCGACAGCTTTTGGTATTTCATTGATTGATACAGTAGCTGTAGCGGGGAGCGTCATCGACTCAGGCCTCTTTGATGAAAACTATGAGATTATCCAAAGAGCGGATAAGGCTGGTAAATATAGTTATCAATTTCGTTTGCCACTTTCTCTTTTTAACACACGTGTCATCAAAGTTGAAGCGACTCTCTTTAAGGTAAAACATAAAGAGAATCAAGAGTTTGATACAATAGCTACGACTGCTGAACTCCGTGGATTCCAATTTGTTGTATCTACGGACAACTCGAATAATGCACTTTTACAGGAGACAGGAACATGGACACAACTCGGCTCCTAATTCTTGCGCCATCAGGTGGCTTCACTAATGGTGCAGATATCGCAATGAATCATCAAGTTCTTTATCTTCAAAAACTTGGCTACGAGATACACTTTGCTCGGCCAGGCCATGAAGATAAAGAATTCGATGAATTTTTGCGTTCGCATGACATTGAGCCGCTATTATTAGAATATTCCTATTGGGATAATTTTAAGCTCAATCCAGCCTACTCGGCTCATCATGACTTAGAAGCAACGATGGAACTTGTAAAATATATCCAAGACAAAAAAATTGATTTGGTGATTAGCAACACCTTGAATATTCCATGGGGAGCTCTAGCCTCTGCTTTTGCGAACATTCCGCATATTTGGCTTGCACACGAGTTCCCTGAGAATGAGTTTTCATACTTGCAGGGAAGATTTTCCTTTCTCGCAAGAGGGACAAACTCTGTTATGGCGGCGAGCCCTTTGCTTCAAAAGCTACTTCAGGCTAGACTTGGGGAACATAATCCCGATCTAAAAGTTGGACAATTTTATCCTTACACAGAGGTCTCTAGAATTCAACTTTCAAAGGAAGTCGGAAGCCCAAGATTTATTTGCGTTAATGCTATCAATCCTCGTAAGAATCAATTAGAGATTTTACAAGCTGCTCAAATCTTGAAAGCAACTAACATTGATTTCAAAATTGTCTTCACAGGTTATGTTGCCGATAAAACATATTATGAAACGATGTTAGATTACATAGAAAAGAATAATTTATGTCAACAAATTAGTTTTGAAAATGATGGTCTTGATAATTGGAGCCATGTACGGCCAACAGATATCTTTGTTAATCCATCAAAAATGGAAACATTTAGTTTGACAATGGTTGAAGGGCTTAAGTTGGGGCTCCCGATGATAGTTGCAAATAATCAAGCTACTCAGGCAATGGAGGAATTGAAATACATTGATTCAATTTCGGTCTATGAAGTTGATAATATTAAAAAATTGGCTGAAAAGATGAAATATTTTCTTTTAAATTTTTCTACAATACAGAATCTTTCAGTTCAAAAATCAGAACTGGTGCGTGTAGAGCAAGACCTTGCGCACTGCACAGAACCTTTACTTATAGAAATCGAGAAACTCAGAGGAACGAATCACCCTCTTTATGAGCTTCAAAACCTATCTGATTATTTTGTAAATGGTATCTCTGAGTATTCCGATTTTGTGAGAACTATTATCCCAGAACTTCAGAAGAATTTTAAAATTGTTGAAGATCTTGCACTTGCACGGCAAGAAGTTATTCTGGGCTATGAGAGGCAAATTAAGCTACAGACAGAAAAACTAGAAATGATAGAAAATTCTAGAAGTTACAAAATCGGTCTGACACTTACGTCCCCTATTAGAAAGATGAGGAAATTATTCAAAAAATGAGAAATCGAATTCTTTTATATCTGCATTACAATCGCTTCGGGGAACTAGCTGATTATGTTCCTTACCAACTCGAAAAAATTCGTCCGATTTTTGATCGTGTCTTTTTTATCACAAATTCAGAACTGAGCCCAGAAAATATTGCACGTTTGAAAAATAATCAGCTAATAGATGATTTTTTAATACATGAAAATGATGGCGGTTATGACTTTAAGGCTTGGTCAGACACGATGAATATGATTGGCTTTGATAAACTGGCTGAATATGACTCTGTTACCATCATGAATGATACCTGTTTTGGACCAGTCTATGATTTTGCTCCTACATTTGAGGAATTTGACAAGAATGCAGAAGTTGATTTCTGGGGGCTTACAAATAATCGAGCACAAGACATTCGGGCGCATTGGGATCCCTCTACACCAATTCATCTTCCGAATCATATACAGTCTTATTTTGTAAGCTATAAGCAAAATATGGTGAAATCAGAGGCTTTTAAAAACTTCTGGAAAGAAATTAAAATTTTTGATCATGTGCTACATATTATCGTTGAATATGAAACTAAGATGACAAAGTATTTTGAAGATGCAGGCTTTAAGTCTGACTGTGTCTTTAATACATTGGAAACACCTTGGAGTCCTCTGGAAATGCCAACGCATGATTTTTCAGTATTTGCTTTACCAGAACTTATGCGCCGTAAATTTCCATTTTTGAAGATTCGTGCCTTTACAAATCTGGCTAAAAATATCTTTACGCCAGCTGTTATAGATGTTCTTGAGCGCAATACTGACTATCCAGTTCAGTATATCGTTGATCACATGACTTTTGCGGATTATCCAGACCGTGAATACATGCTTCCGCGTAAGACAATTGCGATCAAAGGACTGCCAGAGACTGAACCTATTTTAAAAGCTAAAGTAGGTATTCATTTGCACGTTTTCTATGAAGATTTACTCGAAGAATTTGTCGCAAAATTTGACAAATATGTTGGGGACTATGACCTCTATTTGACTACGGATACAGAAGAGAAGAAAGCTAAGATTCTGGAGCTTTCTTCTGGAAATACACATCTGAAAGAAGTTTTAGTCACTGGAAACGTTGGCCGCGATGTGCTACCTTGGCAGCTGATTCATGATCGACTTGATCAATATGACTATGCTGGCCATTTTCATACTAAGAAGTCTGCCTTTAGTGCGTGGATTATTGGTGAAACGTGGCGTGAGCATATCATGGATAGTTTGATTGCGCCCGCCAAGCATCTTTTTGAAGTCATGGATAAAACCCCCAAAGTTGGGCTGATAATCCCAGATGTACCAGTCTTCTTTAACTCGCATCATGGACCTACATATTATTCAGAAAAGGAACTCTGGAAGTATATGGTTGACCTCTGGGAAGCAATGGGCTTTGGAGGTTCGGGAGACTATCGAAGCTTTCAGGAGCAGGAAAGCTATGTGATGTCTTATGGAACGATGTTATGGTACCGTCCAGCGGCATTAAAGAGCTTATTGGCACTGGATATTAAAGATCAAATTCCAGCAGAGCCATTACCGTTTACAAGTATTCTGCACGCCTTTGAGCGCATCATTGTTTATACAGCATGGGCGAATGGCTTTGATTTTCGTATTGCAGAAAATAATCCTCAGACAGGTTTTATCGTCAATCGTTCCTCAAATCGAATGTTGATGGAGGCCAGCTCCGATTTGAATTTTTATTCTACTAAAGGAGCATTTGTGATTTTCTTGAAGACATTAAGACGTTTGGTCAAAAAGAAACTAGGGCTGAAAATAGAAGACTAATGTATCATTAATGATATGGGAGACACAAAAAAGTTATAAAAATAGGAAATTTAATTTCCTATTTTTATAACTTTTTTAATTTAGACAGAATATCTTATTTCAATACTCTTTTTCTTTTGTTGATAAAGTCAAGATTAAAGAGTAGAGCTATGGGAATTAATATTCCGCAGATAAGTAAGGGGCTTGCATCAACACCGTAAAACATGGTTAAGGATCTTACACCGAAATCAGCACCACGATTGACTATTAGGAAGTAAATAAACCATGAAAGTGCGAATGAGAGAACAACTCCACCTGCTAAGAGGGTAAAGGAAGTAATTCCGTAAAGGCTAAATTGCCTTTTTCTGATAGACTTAATGAAGTCTAAAACAAGACTCAGAAAGGCAATAACTAATAAGATTGGATTGATAAGCTGATAAAGTTTTATAAGGTGATTATACAAAGGGACATTTTTTCCAGACATATCTCCGTTATTCAGTGGTTTCACATTTAGAATATTGGCAACATTTCCAGGAAAAACGTTAGGAGCCACATCGCCAAGTGAATTTGTATATTTATAGCCATACATAAAGAAATCATTTCGGAGAACAGCTAAGGTGATGGGGGGGAGTTTCTTTATTTCATTAATTGTATAACCGCCTGTTGATGAAACAATTTGATATCTCCCTTTTGGTCTTTGAAGCTCATTTGTTCTAAATGCAACATCAATCTCATTATTGACTTTTTTGAAAAAAGCTTCCTCTTTTGCCTCATTCCAATTTCCAGTTGACTTTACTACGGCTATACGAAGAATCCACGTTAAAAAGTCGCCAGCCGTCATTCCATCATAGGTTTCTCCGCTCCAATCTGCATGAAGAATATTATTTTTCAGCGTTGGGATAGAGCGTAAAGTTGGCGATACCGCAAAAGCTTTTTCAACTGCAGCAGGAGGAGCCCAAACAGAGGCGCTGCGATTGTTTGCATCAATTTTATAAAGATTATTGACAAATTTGCCAACTTCGCCTTCAGTACGTGTATTGATTTCATAAACTCCAAAATAATGGTCATTAATTGTCTTGTAGGCCTCAGTACCTGCTTGATAAATTCCGAGAGGAAGTAATAAAACTATTAAAGAAAAGACTAGAGAAGATATTCTATTTTTTTGCTTATTTCTTAGAAATAGAAAAATCTCTCGAGCTAACAAAATAAAAGAAACAAGGAGGCAAAGTAGAAGCATCCATAGTCCACTTTCCTTTATATAAAAAGCAAAAAGAAGACTGAAGCCTGTGAAGAAGGACCAAATTAAGAGCTTTAAAGTTCCTTTCTCTTCTTTTGAAAAACTTATAAATATGAGATTGAGTAAGCCAAAAATAAGAAAAAATACTGCAGGAATGATAATCATTTCGCGGTAGATACGGACACCGAGAAAATCATCAAAAGCAGACGGAAAAAAAGCAAGATAGCCGAACAAACAAATTAAGAAAAATTTGTTTGTGCTTATTTTTTTTAAAGTAAGATAACCAACTATTGCAACTGCTATCCAAATAAGGGACATTGTGAGGGAAATCGGGAGATGAGACTTCCCATTAAGCCATAAAAAGAAAGAGTAGCTCATATTTTTGACAAGGCTATTGTCATTTGGTGATGTGAAATGATATTTTAGAAAGGCATATCTAATTAAAAGTTGATCGTCATAATATTGGGAAGAATACACAGTATAGTGTATCCCGTTTCCTATAATAAGTCGGATAGATGAAAGGATCATAAAAATCAAATAAATGTAATATTTTTTGATACGCTCCGTTACTCTTTTTAAGTAATTCATAAATAACTCCTACGTTATATTTAGCTACATTATATAATAAAACAATAAAATAGACAACAAATGGCGCAATAATGAGGTAAAATCTACGAGAGACTTTTCTAATAATTTTAATTATTTAGAAAAGTCTGGTATAATAAACTATCTATGTCCGAAGTGAGAGTGTGAATGGAAAATCTTGTTAAACAGACTATAAAACCCAGTATGAAAATTCATAAGTTTTATTTGATACTTGCGATATTTTTTGGTATCCTTATGTCTGTTTTTATGCCTTTTTATAGTGAGCCAGATGGTCAATATCATTTTATGAAAAGTACAGCCATGGTAGGAGTGGCTCCAGATTTATCTCGTTATGGTGAAGTAACTATTGGAACAGGAGTGGATTCTCAAAAAGATTTTTATAAAAATGGAGAAGTCATTCAAGAGTATTTCCAAAATAAGGTTGTTCTAGTGAATCCAGAACTCCTTCCACGTGGAATGGATTTAACTAATTTTACTTCTTATACTTTCTCAGGTCATATTATCCCAGCTATTGGTGCTTGGGTTGGCTATCACATTTCTCCGACTTTGGGAATGATGAATATAATTGGACGACTATTTAGCACATTTATATATTCAATTGGGATGTACTTTATCATTAAGTTCTTGAAATATGGAAAACTTTTTTTTGCCACAGTTGCCCTGAGTCCCGTTATCTTAGGCTCATTTGCGAGTTTTTCTTACGATTCCTTAGGCTTTATACTTGTTGCATTACTTTCTATGATTTGTATTAATGCAATTTCAGAAAAGAGAATTACGGGAAAACAGGTTCTCTCAATAATTCTTCTTGCTCCAATTTTCTATGTAGCAGTAAAGCCAAATTTATTCACTATTTTCCTTTTTGCTATTTTATCTATAATTTACTGTTATATTCAAGAGCATCGAGCTTCTCAAAGCGCATATGCTCAAGGAAGAGCTCGGAAAGCACGTAAGATTGACCGCTCAATTATCTTTATACTTTTAGTTGCCTTTGGTGTAGGGGCAATATCACTTTGGATTATCACTTCTAATTATGGAGGGGTTCTTGCTGTAATTAATCGCCTAGTATTTAGTCTGGGCTTTAGATTTTATTTTACAAATAGCCCAGGAGACGTTATTAATGTTCTGGCGTCACTTTATCCAACAATAAATTACATTCCTACTGCAATGGTAGCTGTTTGGGGGGGGCTAGTTCTACTTATTTTGCTACAAGAGAAGAAATTTCATGATTCATCACTTTTGAGTTTAGGAGCCTTTTTAGTTATTTTACTTGGCGTTCTGAGTACCTATATTGGCTTTTTAGGCTATGGGGATCCACAGCAGGCGGGGTTACAAAGTGTTATTCAAGGAGTTCAAGGACGTTATTTGACCCCGTTTTTGCTTCTACTTGTTCCACTTGCATTAAATAAAAAATTTGATTTTACTTTTAAGAGTTTAAATCAAAATAGACTATTGATTATAATTGCATTGGTAGTTAGCTTTTCACATGTACAAGTCTTACTCAATACTCTTTACGCTTTACTAAACTTATAGGATCTATGAAAAAAATAATATATATTTTCTCTACCATTTTTATTATTATCTGTGTAGCACTTTCAATTACAAGTTTGACTTCAGGGACATCGTCTGAGGTCAGTTTGACTACTTTAAAACTTGGAATTCCTATCTCGCATACGCGCTTTTATGCCCAAAATATTCAAGAAGCCTTTGAAAAGGTAGAATCAGGTAATTTTGATGAAAAAGATTTTTCATCACCTGCATGGGAGTATGCTTATGCAAATCTTGATCCAACCACCGATAATAAGGAATTGATTCATTTACCTAATGGAATAAGTTTTGGAAAAGGAATCAAGAACTCTGAAGAAAATACGGCAAAGATTATGCCGCTTCTTCCTACTCAGTTATTGCAGGAATTGTCGGGAATTGAACTTTCAAGATATGAAGAGTTTGCCTTACATACTCCAGGAAATAAGGGATTAAAATATTCTAATAGCCAAGGAGTATCAGTAGGAAGAATTCAAACAGGGTGGAATGCAATTTTTGAAGGAAATAACTTTGTCAAACTTGTTAATTTAGATCATGGTGTTAAATCAATTGTCATAGATACGGTAAATACAAACACAGAAATTAGTTCTAAGATAAGTAATATTTCAGAAGCTGCAAAGGATAAAAATGGTGTTTACACAATTGAGTACGGAGAAAAAGTCAAATATCAGATTAGAGTAAGTAAGAATCTTCTTTCTAATGGCTTGAGCTTGAATGTAGATATACCATTAAATGTGGTGATTGATGAAATTTCGCTTCCTTCTACCCAAGTTCTAAAAGATACAGCTATTGATACAACTGGACTTCAAAATGCCAACTATACAATTCCAGATAAACTCGCAAAATCTTCTCAGTATTTAAATAAACTATTTGATAGTAGTTCACAAAGCTACTATAGGATAGATTTGCCCGCAACAAGTGAGGATTTAACCTTTACTATAACGGCACATATTGAGCCAGTTGTTCAAGTTATCCAAAATGTATTGGTTGATCAAACTAGTGGTCCTCAAGGGGTTTTTATCGAAAAAAAAGCTTTTGTCTCAAGTCAAGGGGTATTGAAAAATTTTCGGTTAACAATAAGTGGTGAGGCTCAAAGTGGAGAGCAAATAACGAATCAAACTCCAGCAATCGGGAGTTCTGGAATTAATTTTTTAACAGTTAATACAAAAACGAAAAAAGCAACTACAGGCTCTCGTTACGTTCTTGGAAAAAAAGTCGGGAATGATAATTATTATTGGGTTGGAAAAGATCAATGGATAAAAATGCAAGGAGATGCATACTTGTCTTATCCAGGTATTCGACAACTTAGTGGAAATCAGATTTACGTTATCGGTGCCGAGGATTCAGAGGCCATATATGGTAGTAACAGTTTTTGGTCCCAGACTCTTAAAGATGAAGAGCTGAGTCAATCATGTATCCGAATTTTGGGTCTGAAACAGGGAAGTAACTATTTTTTTATGGAAGTTCAGACAAGCAATGGTAACGCCGAAAACAAGAATGTGAGTACTTTCAAAGTCTATCGTGACGGAAATAAAACGAGCCTTGGTAATGCTGGAAATCAAGATTTTGAGCTGAATACATATCTTCCAGATTATCGTGCGGGTTCTAATGAATATAATCTGCTTTCGGAGAGTAGAGTAACCCCGAGTATTGGAGGGGAAAGAGTTTTACTGATAGGACAAATTATTCTTACGGTAGTTTTGATGTTAGGTGCTGTACTGTTGATCCTCAAACGTTTTTAGTAACAATGAAAAATTTTTAGAATGGAGGTGAGGAACTATAAAAAATAAGCTTAAAATAAAAAATATATTAACTACGATGCAGTGGGTCTATATGGGGGCGCTTTTAATAACAGCAATTGTAGTCATTTCTTATATCATGAAAATGTTTAATTTGTATTTTAATCAACAGAAGACAAATTTTGATTCTGAACTCAGAGGTATTTCAATTACTTTATCTACCTTTTTGATTTTTGTTTTTATCTGGCGATTAATATCAGTACTTACGAGATATAGGAAGCTAAATACTATGAAGTTAAAGAGCGGTAGAGAATCTAGCCGAGCGAAAAATAAGGTTGATATTATATCTGAGGAGAGAAGTAGGAAAATTGAAAACTTTTTAAATCTTCCACAGCAAACTAATCAGAAAAATTTAAATTCAACAAAATTTTTGAGCGAGCATAATATCTCTATAAAGTCTGAGAAAATTTCAGAAAGTCTTGGGGAAAGTGAAAGTCTGCAAAGTTTATCAGACTCTCAATCAATTTATACAAATGAAAGTTTGTCAAATTTTGAGAGTGAGAGTATATTTGAGAGCGAGAATTTTTATAGTTATCAAAATAGTCAGACTATCTATAGTCTAAGTCAAGAAATGTTAAAAACTTCTGAGATGGTCATAAAGTCAGAACCAGTTGAAATTGAGGAAAATAGTAAAAATCACGATTATGATGATCTCATTGAGAAGTTAGAGGAGTTATTTAAGAAATTTTAATTTGTTAATTTTGGAGTAGAAATGATAAGAGTTGGAAAAAAAATAAATATCTATTATCTTATAAAAAACCTAATTCTAATTACGGTTTGTTTTGTGATGAGTCTTAATAGAATTAAGTTTGGAAGTTTGATTCACTATCAGATACAATCAAAGTCAAATTCAGATGACAGATTATTGATTTTATATTCTTCTCTAGGAACCAAAAAGCTATTACCGCCAGGTGATGCTTTGGTGAAAAATATGGCTTTTTCAAAATTTCTTGAATTTAACCGAGCTATAGGATGGAATTTTGCTTTTACAATAAGTTTACTCTGGATTTTAGTAGCAATTGTCGCGGTTATTATATTTAGAAAAATTAATAGTAGTGTAATTTTTAATATTTTAGTTTTTGCCTTTTTCTTATATTTTCCAAGTGCCTTTGATGATGCAGTAGGAGTTCGAGTTTATCGAAACATGATAATTGTGCCAACTCAGTTTTTATTCATATTTGGGCTTTTGGGAATTTTTATTACCGTATTTTTTGAAAAGTCTTTTAGTCAGATTAAGCTGCTAATCTGGTCTATATTTTTAAGCTTTAATCTTTTTTTCTCTTATTATTTGAAGGAAGATGGTCTTTGGACTTTATTACTTGCATTGGGTGTGATTGGAGTCTGTATAGGCTATGTTCTAGTCAGAGTAGTTCATAAACTAATTATCAAACAATTTAGAGGGAAATTTTCCCTACTCAACTCACTTTTGATGATTATAGTAATGCTATTTCCCCTAATCACTTATAAAGTTGGGACGGATAATTATAAAGCTCAAAATTTAAAAAACTTTGGTGTAGCCGAAATCAATACGAGAACCGAAGGTGAAGCAGGCAGGTTTTTAACTTACCTCTATAAGGTAAAAGTATCAGATAGAAGTTCAGTTGTCTGGGCACCGCGCTCTGCAATTAAAAAGGTTATTGAAGCATCACCCACTTTAAAAAACGATAAAGCCTTTGGAGATCGTCTTCTCTCTTCAGAGTTTGGTCCTAAAACATCAGCTGGTATAGCTGGAGATTTCATGAGTTGGAATCTTAGAGGTGCATGGAACGATTCAAAAGGAGCTTGGAATGATAAAGAAGCTGAACGTTATTTTTCCAAAGTCAATGCAGAGTTGGAGAAAGCCTTCGAAACAGGAACCTTAAAAAAAGATTCAAATAGAATTCAAATCAGCTCATCAATGGGGGGGGATACCCAATCTGAGATTGAAAAATTATATCCACAAACACAGGCAATTTTAAGAAATAATATTATGTTCGATAAATATGCTTATACAGCCCCAGCAAGTATGGATTCTGATGCGAAATTTATCAAATTTTCGGATAATACCTTTCATTTTGATATCTTCAATAATGGTAAGAAGAGTCCTCAGGAATTAAAAAAAGTAAACAATGTGATTAATTTTTATAAAATTATTGCACCAGTAGTTGTTATGTTTGCGATTTTTGGTATGCTATTAGTAGCTGTAGATTTAATTTTTAGGATAATTAATTTTAAAGACTTGATTCTTGCCCTTGTTTCCTTAGTTATTTTTGGAGGAGGATTGGGGGTCTCATTTGCAATTGCTTGGTTTGTAAATTTCTTGAACGTTGTAGGTGGGGAAAATCTTTCAAAGGGATCCTATTTTACGCAGTTTTACGGAGTAGAGGGGACAGGTTTGCTTTACGTAGGCTTACTTATCGCTGTTGCCATATTTTTTAAACTTGTTTTTGCTCCGCTCAAGCCAAAACATAAGTAAGTATCAGATAATGAAAGAGACTATGAAAAAAGAAAATGAAAAAATCGCAGTTTTAATCCCAGCATACAATGAAGAAATTACTATTGAAAAAGTTGTAAAAGACTTTCAGGCAGCGCTTCCCAAAGCCGAAATTTATGTCTATGATAACAACTCTAAAGATAAAACAAGTGAACTTGCTAAATCTACAGGAGCTCATGTTGTATTTGAATGTCGTCAAGGTAAAGGAAATGTAGTTCGTTCAATGTTTAAGAATATTTACGCTGATTACTATATCATGGTAGACGCTGATGATACCTATCCAGCAAATGAAGTTGAAAAACTTCTGGAACCCATGCGTAATGGTTTTGCTGATATGGTTATTGGGGATAGACTTTCCAATGGCACTTATTCAAATGAAAATAAACGTGTCTTTCATGGCTTAGGAAATAATATTGTAAAGAACCTTATAAATAAGATTTACGATGGTCATTTTGAAGATATCATGACAGGTTATCGTGGATTCACACAAGAGTTTGTAAAAACTTTCCCGGTAACATCAGCTGGTTTTGAAATTGAAACTGAGATGTCAATTCATGCAATGGATAAGCATTTTAGATTAGTAGAAGTTCCAATCACATACCGAGATAGACCAGAAGGATCTGAGTCTAAACTCAACACTTATGCAGATGGTTTTCGGGTTTTAAAGACAATCTTCCAATTTTTTAAAAGCTATCGTCCTATGTTTTTCTTTGGTATAATTAGTTTGTTTTTCTTCATACTTTCATTTGTGGTTGGAATCCCAGTGATAGCTGAGTATTTTGAAACTGGTTTTATACATAAGGTTCCATCATCAATTTTAGCAACGGGCTTAATGTTATTAGGAGCAATTTCCTTGATGTTAGGTTTGGCTCTAGATTCAATTGCTAAAACAGAACGTAAGGAATATGAACTCTTTTCAAATCTGATAAAAATTCAACTGGATAAAAATAAGAAGTAAAAGAGTAGCACGAATAAGTGAATTTTTGTGAATGATCTATAGATATAAATATCAAATTTTATAAGATTAGGCTTCTTATGGAATTTGGTATTTTTGCAATTTTCTTGACCTAGCTCAGTCTAAATGTTATCCTAAAGTCATCATGAGTAAATTTAGAAAAATAAAATCTATTGGGTTTATTTCACTAGCGACGCTTACATTATCAAGCGCAATAAATGCGGATAATCTATTGAGCTCAAGTTCTACAGCAAGTCAATCAACATCGCATTCAACATCTGCTAGTAGTGTAGGTACGCAAGCGAGTAGTTCAACAGCTTCGAGTAGTACCAAATCATCGTCTATCCCTGCATCATCTACGACAATTGATACCACTACGACAAAGCAAGTAGTGGCTGGGAATTATCCAATGGGCTACTTTGCAGATGCAAGCAATACGCCCACAAGCAAGGTTAGCTCAAAATCAATTTCTCTTTCCTCATCTACACCAGCTCCAGATAATCTGTATTCTAACAATACCTCTCTTCCAAGTCGTGACGTAGTAGATGTAGCAAGTTATGAATCTTGGATGACTCAAGCAGATTATAATAACTTGAAAAATCAGGGTGTTAAGACAGTTGTGGTCAAGTTAACTGAGGGGACAAGCTATACAAATCCATACGCAGCAAAGGAAATCCAATATGCAAAAGCGGCGGGACTTAATGTGGCCGTGTATCATTTTGCAGATTTGGGAAATGCTCAGAATCAAGCAACGGCAAACAGTCAAGCAGTGGCGGAAGCTCAATATTTTGTATCTGTGGCAAAGAGTATTGGGATTTCTTCGAACACAGCGATGATTTTAGATTGTGAGAGTCCTTATGTTAACAGTGCGGTAGTAGATTGGACAGCAGCTTCACTGACTTGGGCAAGTACGATGAAAACCTTAGGCTATTCAAATGTTAAGTACTACACGAGTGAGAGTTGGACAACAATTGGTGGAAACAACATAATGGAAGAAGCTAAACTTGGAGCCAAGAACATGTGGGTTGCTCAATATCTCTATGGGACACCAAGTTCTTCTAACCTGAAAAATACGCAATTTGGTGCTTGGCAATACTCGAGTCAGATGTATTTCACTGGAGCATCAAAAAATAGTCCTGTTGATATCACGATTGATTATGCCAATATGTTTATAGCAACTGCAACCACCACCACTCCTGACACGACTAAAATAATAACTTATCGTTTGTATAATTCGAAAACGGGAGAACATCTTTATACTCAAGGTATAACGGAGAGAAATTATCTGATTAGTAATGGATGGAATGACGAAGGGATTGGCTGGTATGCCCCAGCCAATGGGCAGCCAGTCTACCGATTATTTAATCGTACAACAGGTGAGCACCTTTATACTACTGGTATTTCAGAAAAGAATTACTTAGTAACTACTGACTGGAATTATGAAGGGATTGCTTGGTATTCTGGTGGTTCCTATCCAATTTATCGAGCTTATAACGGGCGTAATGACCCTCGAGGCTCTCATAATTGGACTTCAAGCTTGTTAGAGCAGAATTATATCACCTCGCATGAAGGGTGGAATGATGAGGGGATTGCTTGGTATGCAGTTGCTAAATAACTAAAAAAGTCATGTCAATATAAATCTAACGATTTCTTATTCTAGACTTATAATTTGGAGATTTTAAAGGATAATAAAAGGGTGCACATCAGTGTTTATGTTCCCTTTTTATTTTTTATCAAAATTTTCAAATATGATAAAATGAGTTGCACGTGATTCCAAAGTTTCTATGCTTTTTATCAAATATAGGTTCGTAATATTGATTATAAAAAAATTATAGCAGAGAAATCTAGGGAGATAGCACATTTGTGCTATAATATTTTGGAGAGTAATTCATAAGAAATGAGTTAGTGGGAGTAAAATGAAAAATCGAAATAATTTTATGAAATTTTTAATAGAAAAAAAGAAACCTATTGGGCTCATTTTTTTTATTTACAGTATTGCGTTTTGTTCAATAGGGCTTGCAAATTATCCTTATATTGATGATACAGCTCGGCGGATAACGGGTGAAAATAACTTTGGTCTTCATTATTCAAGATGGGGAAGTGAAATTTTTTCTTGGATAATTCAGGGAAGTAAGCATTTGTCGGATCGAGGGCTAACATCATTTTTGCTAACAGCGGTTATCTTAACCGCAACGAGTACTATTATGTTATACGTATTGCTTGGCGAACGAACAAATTATATTTCAGCAACTGCTTCAGTCATCATTGGACTTAATCCATGGTATCTAAATGCTGCTGCTTTTAGAATTGATGGCCCATTGATTTCAATGAGCCTTTTGTTGAGTGTACTTCCTTTTATCTTTTGGAGAAAAAAACTTTATTATCTGGTATGTTCGATTATTAGTATCTTTTTGATGTATAATTTTTATCAGGCTTCATCAGGAATTTATTGGATTTTAGTTTTGACTTTGGCTCTTATTGAGATTCTTCGTAATGAGCACTTCAAAAGAACAGTTATTCAACTTATCTTTTCTATTTTTTCATTTATTATTGGAACTATATTCTATCTGATTCAGTTGAAGTTTCTCCCCGCGACAGATAATTCGAATTCAAAAATCGTATCGGGAAGATTTTTTGAGAAAATTTTAGCAAATATCAATGCCTATGGTCAAGAAATTTTTCAGTATAGTTTGAAATCATGGTTAATTTTAGGCGCCTTGATTGTTTTATTTTTTATCGTAGTTCTCATTATTCAATGTCGAATTCGCCCGATTTTGGTAATCGCTTATAGCTTAATTTATCTTGTTTTATCGTTTATAGCAGGCTTTGGTTTGTATAGTTTTTTGAATTTTCCAGTTGCACACGAAGCGGCTCGTTATTCCTACGGTTTTGGCTTTTGGATAGCTGCAATTGCTATTTTGACATCGCAGAAGATAAATAATAGGCTACTAACTATTGTCAAAAATACAGTGATTCTTGCGCTAACTTATTATTTTATTATGTTTGTTTTTACGTTTAGCAATATGCTTCAGGTGCAAAAGGATTCTTTTACCAGTCAAAGTATACTATTACAAAGTAGTTTAGTTAGCAAGGATATATATCAAAAAGGCGATGAAGTCTTTATTGATAAAATGTTTAATGATTCTCCCATTTTCATAAATACGACTAAAAATTTTGAAATAATGAAACAGATCATTCCGAGTAATTCTATACAATACTGGCCAAATTGGTATTGGTTTCAAGAAATCACAGGAATTACTTTGCAGGATGCGAGTTCTCCAAAAGCTCAGGCAATCTTAGTTCCTGAACATTTAGTTGAGAGTAATTATCGATGGGATATTTATAAATCAGGTAATGTTATCCTGATCATTTCAAAAGCGAATTAAATTAAAAAGCAAACTTCATATGAAGTTTGCTTTTTATATATCAAACAACCGACTCGCATGCTCATGGCTGGTGTCGAGGATTTGTACCCGATTTGTGTCAACATCGTGCTGTTGGAGGTCGGCCGTCATTGTCAGATGAGCTAGGTCGACTGTATTGTTATGCTGGCTTCTATGCCCTAGAAAGATTTTCTTGGTATGACGCCCAATTACTGTGAGGGCAGCCGTTGCGCCGTCTTCATTTGACAAATGACCTTTGTCAGATAAGATGCGTTGCTTTGTACGCCATGGATAAGGACCATAGCGAAGCATTTCGACATCGTGGTTGGATTCCATAATATAGGCATCTGCGTCTGAAATTGTACCCGCTATTCGATCAGATACATAGCCAGTGTCTGTTAAAATGACGAATGACTTGTTATCTTTCATGAAGCGATAGAATTGAGGGGAAACTGCATCATGACTGACACCAAAGCTTTCAACATCAATATCATCAAAGGTCAGCAGTTTTCCCATCTCAAAGGTTCTGACAAGTTCGGGATCAATTTTCCCCAGCATATTGTCAGCAAGTAATTTATGCCAAGTCAGTTCGTTGGCATAGAGATTAATGTGATATTTGCGTGCAAGAACGCCAATGCCTTTGATATGGTCGCTATGTTCGTGGGTGATAAGAATACTATCAAGATCATGAGCAGAACGTCCAATACTTTCAAGTCCCTCTTCGATTTTTTTTGCAGTCAAGCCTGCATCAACTAAAATTTTTCGCTTGTCTGTTTCAATATAAGTAGAGTTACCTGTTGAGCCAGAGGCGATAATAGAATATTTAAAACCTTCAGTCATAATTCACTTTCTTTATTTGAGGCATTGCTTTATAGTTTAGATCAAAGATCGTTAGTTTCGTCAGGCTTTATATTTGTCAATGAGACATCTTTGAAATAATTATCCTCGAAAACCTCAATATGTTCAACTCTATCAACTGTTGTCTCTGGAACAGAATTTACATCATTTTCGTCAGGTAAGATTTCTGTAGTGTTAAAGTCTAGATCGTCCATGTCCAAGTCATCAAAATCAGCATCGAAATCGTCCTCATCAGTATAAGGCATATAAGGCATATAAGGCAGAACAATGGCAAACTCTGTGCCAAGGCCTTCAACAGACTTAACTCCCACTGTGCCACCATGAAGCTTGATGATATCGTAGGCAATTGCAAGACCTAGTCCAGTACCTCCAGCATCATGGGTTCGGGCTTTATCTACACGATAAAAGCGATCAAAAATTTTAGGAAGGTCTTTAGCAGGGATTCCCATTCCCTGATCGCTAATCTTGATAATCAACTGAGCAGGAGTAACTGAGAGTGTCACGGTGACAGTTCCACCATTTGGTGAATATTTAACAGCATTTGACAGAATATTATCTACCACTTGACTCATCTTGGAAATGTCAATTTCTGTCCATATTTGCTCATCAGGGAAGTCAGTTTGATATTGAATAGGCAATGTATCGTCATTATCCGCCACTTGTTTAAAGCGTCCGACAAGATGAGTGAGAAAGGCTACGATATTGACCATTTCTTTTTGGAGTTCGGTTCTTCCAAGATCCATACGAGACAAATCAAGGATATCAGATACCATTTGTATCATATGATTAGCTTCGTTTAGTGTAGTGCTGACAAAATCTCGTGCTAAATCTGGGCGATTGAGCGCGCCATCTTGAAGAGTTTCAAGATAAGATTTGATGGTGGTCAATGGAGTGCGTAATTCGTGAGAAACATTTGAAACAAAGGCGCGCTGCTCACGCTCAAGTTTTTCTGATTCTGTGACATCGTGTATGACAGCGACAATACCGGAAATATTGCCTTTTTCTCGACGAAAGATAGAGAAATTAACTCTGAGACGCACATACTCGCCATAAGAATTTTCTGAGTCAATCGAGATATCAGGGGTACGTTCAAGTAAATCACGAAACGCGAAATAGTTGTCAATTTTTAAGGCTTCCGCAATGGTCTGAGTGAGGATAATATCAGTACTTGTAGAGAGGAGATGAAGGGCGGCAGTATTGGCGAGTATCACTCGACCTGCTCGGTCTGTGGCAATCACGCCATCGGTCATGTAGGCGAGAATTCCATTGAGCTGATTCCGTTGATTTTCAAGATTTTCTTGAGAGAGCTGTAGGTTCTCACCAAGTTTCATTACCATTTCAGATAGATTATTTATCTCCGCTGAGTTAGTTTCGTAAGGCTGAATAGAAAAGTCTCCTCGGGAAATTCGATCAACAGCATGGCTAGCTTCTTTTATGGAACGGACAAGGTCAAAGGCAAAGAAAGTTGAGATAGCCAAACTTATTACAAAAAGAGCTAGGACAATCTGAACGAGAGTAAGTTGATGGTGGATAAGGTTGATCGCAGCAAGAAGAAGCGCAAAAAGTAGTAGGACAAAAACTACTACTTTTGTAATCAAACTTGAAATTTGCTTATTATTCATTTTTTCTATGCTTCTTTATTATCGATTATTGCCTTTATTGCTCTGTTCCAACATTCATGTAATAGCCTACTCCGCGGCGGGTACAGATATATTCTGGACGACTTGGATTTTCCTCAACCTTCTCACGAAGTCTGCGAACTGTGACATCAACAGTGCGGACATCGCCAAAATAGTCGTAACCCCAAACTTCTTCAAGAAGTACCTCGCGTGTAATGACTTCTCCTTGATGTACTGTAAGATAGAGAATTAACTCGAACTCTCGATGTGACAAATCAAGAGCTTTGTCATTTTTATAGACAAGATAAGTTTCGGTATTAATTCGGAGTTCTCTGACAATAAGTTCTTTTTTCTCAGCTTCATTTGACTTCGCGTTCGTCTCTGCAACTGCGCGTCGAAGATTTGCCTTGATGCGTGCTAAAAGTTCAGCATTACTAAAAGGCTTAGTAACATAGTCGTCAGCCCCGACATTGAGCCCAACCACTTTGTCAATCTCGCTGTCCTTAGCTGAAACCATGATAATTGGAACATCGGAAGTTTTACGAATTTCACGGGCGACTTCAATCCCGTCTTTTTTAGGTAACATCAGATCAAGTAAGATTAAATCAGGCTGTTCCGCCTCAAAAACTTCAATGGCTTCTTCACCGTCAAAAGCGGTCACAACATCATAGTGTTCTTTTTCAAGATTAAATTTGATGATATTAGAAATAGGCTTTTCATCATCTACTACAAGTATCTTTGACATAGCTCTATTATATCAAAAAGTGAGCTTGGCTGCATAGCACCGTAGGAATTTAGGAAACGAGTTTCTGGGCGTGTAGCCCATGGCTCTTGCTTATCTAACTCCCTAGGAGCTATAGGCTGAACTGGATTAGCCAAAAGTGAGTCTGATTGCTTTGATATATTTACTATAACAGAGATTTAAAAAAGCTTTCTAGCCTTGTTCGGGCATTAGCATTTTGAATAATTATCAAATTAACAATGTGATATAATCAATTTATGGAAGTAGGAATTGATAAAATTAGTTTTTATGTGCCAAAGCGTTATGTTGACATGACTGACCTTGCAGAGGCACGTGGTGTAGATCCAAATAAATTTCATATAGGTCTTGGACAAGATCAAATGGCAGTGACAACTGCTGATGAGGATATTGTGACATTAGGCGCAAATGCAGCAACGCAAATTCTAACAGATGAAGACAAAGCAACAATTGATCTTGTGATTGTAGGAACTGAGTCAAGCTTGGACGAGTCAAAGGCTACGGCGGTTGTTTTGCATGATTTGCTTGAAATCCAACCTTTTGCGCGTGCTTATGAAATCAAAGAGGCCTGTTATGGGGCTACGGCAGCTCTAATGTTAGCTAAACGACATGTCCTAGCTAATCCTGAGCGTAAAGCTTTGGTGATTGCAAGTGATATTGCACGCTATGGTTTGAATTCTGCTGGTGAGCCTACACAGGGGGCAGGTGCAGTTGCCATATTAGTTACGGCCAATCCAAGAATTTTAGCTCTAGAGAATGATTCTGTCCCCTTAACACAGAATATTTATGACTTCTGGCGACCAACAGGCGAAGAATTTCCGCGTGTAGACGGTAAGTTGTCTAACCAGACTTATATTGACAGTTTTGCAAAGGTATGGGAAGAATATAAAAAGCGTACAGGCCTTAATTTTGATGACTTTACAGCCCTGACTTTTCATAGCCCTTATACTAAGATGGGGAAAAAAGCCTTACTTCCTTTGAGCGATAATGCACATTTATTAGAAGAATTTGAAAAGGCAATTGTCTATAACCGTCGGGTGGGTAATCTTTATACAGGTTCACTTTATTTGAGTTTGATTTCTTTATTAGAGAACTCAACAGATCTAGTGGCAGGTAATCGCTTGGGCTTATTTAGCTATGGATCAGGTACTGTAGCAGAATTTTTTAGTGCCAAGCTCGTAGAAGGCTTTGAGAAAAATCTTCAAACAGAATATCATCGTCATCTGTTGGACGCACGACAGAGGCTTTCTATTTCCGAGTATGAAAAAATCTTCAACTCGAAAGGACTAGGACAGGCAGGCGTAAAGTTTAGCTTACGTGAAGTCTTAGATGGAATACCTTTTTATAATAAAAATTAGTAATCTAAAAAGGAAAAGCCATAATTCATTGCTGACTCTAGTTAGAAATTAGAAGCTGCATATGAATTGTGGCTTTTTTTGGTGAGTTCAGAACTGCTTTGGATTTTACTTCTTCAGAAGCAGACCATTCAAGTGGACTCATAGCTAGAAAATCCAATCGTAAATCTTCAGGAAGAGTAAATTTGTAGAAAAGTTCAGTTTGCTTAAAATCTGGAAATTCTTTAGCAAAATTAGCAATTACGGCTGAATTATCATGCTCAACTGGCATCTCGTAGGCTTCCCTCAATTCTCGCAAATAGAATTTATCAGGTAAAACTTTGATTAGTCGCCCGTTAGGCATGAGCACGCGCTTAAATTCTGCGTAATTCGATGGCGTTAAAATATTCAAAATCGTAGACATACTCTGGTCTGCGAAAGGTAAATTTGTCAAGTCTGCTAGGGCAAGGAAGGCAGAAACATCGAGATCAGTTGCCATTTCAATCCCATCATTTGCAATATCAAAAGCAAATTTTGAGCCATTAAAAGGTAAAAGCTGTAAAAAGCTTCCCTCACCAGTCCCAACATCAAGCAAGCTGGAACCAGTCAAATTTGGCTGAATTGCAGCGAGCAGACCACCATACATCCCTGCTTGGATTAATCGTCGACGTGGTTCAAACATTTTTCTTGTGTAATGCTCAGTATCCGCAGTTTTTTTCAAGAAATTGATAGAGCCTTTTTTATTAAGGTTATAGGTATGCTTTTTTTCACAGATCAAAGAATTTCCAGATAAGGAAAAAGCGTCATGACAGATGGGACAACGTAGGCTGACAATATTTTCTTCTAAGAAAATTCGTGATTTTTCAATCTTTTTTAACATGCTTCTATGATACAATAAAAGCATGTTAATTAGAGAATTTTGTGTAGAAAATTTTACAGATATTCCACGTGCCGTATCGGCAGGTGTTGAGCGTATCGAACTTTGTGATAATCTGGCAGTTGGTGGGACGACTCCGTCTTATGGCGTGATTGCCCAAGCTGCGGAATATTTGAAAGATTATCAAACTTTACTTTCAGTCATGATTCGTCCACGAGGTGGAGACTTTGTCTATAACTCACATGAGTTGAAAATCATGGAAACGGATATTCTAAAAGCTGTCGAGGCAGGCGCTCAATCACTAGTCTTTGGTGCATTGACAGAAAATAATGAGATTGATGCAGAAGCTATGAATACGCTTGTGATTGCAAGTCAAGGTCTTCCGATTACTTTTCATATGGCCTTTGATGCTTTGGCGAATCCTTTTAAAGCCATTGATATGCTGGCTGATGCAGGCATTGAAAAAGTCCTCACTCATGGGAGTCTGCTGACAAAAGCCCTGAATGTCGAAAAAATTTCACGCTATGTCCAATATGCAGTAGATCGTTTGGATTTTATTATTGGAGGTGGTGTGACATCTGAAAATATGGAAGAATTAGCTAAAGCAACTGGGACGAGCTTTGTTCATGGCACAAAAATTGTGTAAGTCCATATAAGTCAATTTTGTGCTATAATAAAGCAATATTTATATTCCTATTTGGAGAGAGAATTAATACATGTCAACTACTATAATTATCATTCTTGTCGTCGTATTCGTCTTGATTGTCGGTGTTTATATTTTTTCAATGCTGATGCGTCGTCGCACAGAAAGCCAGATCATTGCGCTCGAGGAACGCAAGGAAGAACTTTTTGACTTGCCTATTCAAGAAGAGTTTGACAAGGTCAAGGCTATGCATTTGGTTGGTCAATCTCAAAAAGTTTATCGTGAATGGCATCAAAAATGGGTTGATTTATCACAAAACTCATTTGCAGAGCTTGAAAATTCTATCTTTGAAGCGGAGCAGTTAAATGATAGCTTCCGTTGGGGAAAGGCTAAAGATTCAGCATTAGAGGCTGAAAGTTTGATTAAGATGATGGAGACTGATGCTGATGCGATTCGCAAAGGTCTGTCAGAGCTGATGGAGCAGGAACGATACAATTCAACTAAGATTCAAGATGCGCTTGATATGTATGATCAACTCCGTAACCATATTGCAGATAATGCTGAGCATTATGGGTCAACTATTGGAATGATTGAAGAATCACTAAGCAATATTGAAACTGAATTTAATCAATTTGTTGAGTTAAATTCAAAGGGTGATCCAGTCGAAGCGGCTGAAATTCTAGAAATCGCAGAAGAACATACCATTGCTTTGAATAATATTACGGATCGTATCCCTGAAATTATTCGTTTGGTTGACGATGAGTATGAGAAGCAGTTGACAGAGCTTGAGGATAACTATCAAGACTTCACAAAGAAAAATTATAAGTTCCCTGAAACTTTTAATCTTGAGCAATCTATCAAGAATGTTCGTAGTCGTCTAAAAGAGACAAAGGAAAATCTTGAGCGCTTTGAGCTTGACCGTGCTGAAAATCTTTTACAAGATGTCAAGCAACAAATTGATTCACTTTATGAAATCTTTGCCAAAGAATATAATGGCCGTCGTCAATTTGAAAAAAATGCACCAATTTTAAAGAATTATATTGAGCATACACGTGAAAATAATCGTACTTTGTTGCTTGAAATTGACCATGCGTTGCAGTCTTATCTCCTGCCAGATAACGAGAAAGCTTCTGTTCGTGCCTTTGGACTTCGTTTAGATGATTTGGAAATTGAAGCAGATAATATCTTGAAGTTGAAAGATATGCAAGTTCAAGACCAGCCATACTCAATGAATAATCGTCGTGTCAATGCAGTTATTACAGCTCTTCATGAGATTGAACAAAGCCAAGTTCAGATTAATGATAAAATCGCTTCCCTGTCGATTGACGAAAAGAAGGCGCGTAAAACAGCCCAAGAATTTGATACGCGCGTACGCATGATTAAACGTTTTGTTGAAAAGCGCAATCTTCCAGGACTTCCAACAGCTTATCTTGATTTATTCTTTACAGTATCAGGTCAGATTGAAAAACTCTTTAAAGAAATGAATAAGATTCGTATTAATATGGACCAAATCAAACATATGATTGATTTATCTCAGGAACAACTCGAGCGATTGATGAATGAGACCGATAAATTGCTTGATAATGCCTCGTTAGCAGAGCAATTGATGCAGTATGCGAATCGCTTTAAGTCATCAAATGCGATGGTGGCAGATGCCATGCAACGCTCGCTTATCTTGTTTGAACGTGAGCGTGACTATACGGCTTCATTTAATACAATTTCAACTGCTATTGAAACAGTAGATCCAGGAGCGACCGATCGTATTGTGAATGTCTATGAAAATACGAAGTCACTTCCGGAATATCGTTTGTAATAGGAATTGAGTAAGAGAGGATAGAAACTCTAAGCGCTAAAGCGCCAAGATTTTCTAATCCCGACCGCATTGTGAATGTCTATGAGAATACGAAGTCATTACCCGAGTATCGTTTGTGATAGAATTTGAGTAAGAGAGGATAGAAACTCTAAGCGCTAAAGCGCCAAGATTTTCTAATCCCGATCGTATTGTGAACGTCTATGAGAATACGAAGTCACTTCCAGAATATCGTTTGTGATAGGAATTGAGTAAGAGAGGATAGAGTCTCTAAGCGCTGAAGCGCCAAGATTTTCTAATCCAGATCGTATTGTGAATGTCTATGAGAATATGAAGTCAGTTCTAGAATATCGTTTGTAATTAAAAACCGCTTTGTGCGGTTTTTTTGTAAATAAAAAGCCCAGATATCTGAGCTGATTTGCCGCAAAAAAGGATTGAACTTTCGACCCCTTCCTTACCATGGAAGTGCTCTACCACTGAGCTATTGCGGCGATGAATACTTTTCTATTGTATCAAAATATCCTTTTAAGTCAAATATTTATAGTGTGTTCTTATTTTATCTAAAGAAGATAAAATTTATAAGGGTAAATTTTATAAGTTCTTGAAACAAATTGAGAAATTTTACGTATAATAGTATAAGAAAGTTTAAAGGAAATTATGGCAAAATCAAAATCTACGTTTATCTGTCAAAATTGTGGTTATAAGTCAGCAAAAGAATTAGGACGCTGTCCACACTGTGGTGAGTGGGCTTCTTTTGTTGAGGAAGTTGAAGTCAAAGAAGTCGCACATGCACGAACGACATTATCGGGAGAGAAATCTCGTCCGATTAAGCTGGGTGAAGTTAATCGAGAAGATGTTCCGCGTGTTCTTACCGATATTGATGAGTTTAATCGTGTCCTTGGAGGAGGAGTTGTCCCAGGATCATTAGTTCTCATTGGAGGAGATCCAGGAATCGGGAAGTCGACCTTGCTCCTTCAAGTTTCGGCACAACTGGCGAATAAGGGAAACGTCTTGTATGTGTCTGGAGAAGAATCGGCTCAGCAAATCAAGCTAAGAGCAGAACGACTGGCAGATAAAGAAGCTGATTTTTATGTTTATGCCGAGACAAATATGACGTCGATTCGTAATGAAATCGAGCGTTTAAAGCCAGATTTTCTAATCATTGACTCTATTCAAACTGTGATGTCTCCAGAGATTGAGTCAACCCAAGGTTCTGTAAGTCAAGTACGACAAGTTACAAACGAACTCATGCAGATTGCGAAAATGAATAATATCGCCGTCTTTATTGTGGGACACGTCACAAAAGAAGGAACTTTAGCAGGACCACGAACACTTGAGCATATGGTGGATACTGTTTTGTATTTTGAAGGTGAGCGACAAAATTCTTTTCGTATTTTACGAGCAGTGAAAAATCGTTTTGGTTCAACAAACGAAATCGGAATTTTTGAAATGCAGACAAGCGGGCTAAATCAAGTTTTGAACCCATCTGAAGTTTTCCTGAGTGAACGCTTGGAAGGAGCAACTGGATCAGCAATCGTGGCTGCACTTGAAGGAACTCGTCCAATCCTTGTAGAAATTCAGTCTTTAACTACGCCTACAATGTTCGGAAATGCCAAAAGAACAGTTTCAGGTGTTGACTATAATCGAGTAGGATTGATTTTGGCCGTCTTAGAGAAGCGGGCGAATTTGTTGATGCAAAATCAAGATGTCTTTCTAAAATCTGCTGGTGGTGTGAAAATAGACGAGCCAGCAATTGATTTAGCTATTGCGGTCGCAATTAGCTCAAGCTATAAAGATCAACCAACAAGTGCGACAGAAGCGTTTATTGGTGAAATTGGCTTGACAGGCGAAATTCGACGCGTGGTTCGGATGGAGCAACGTATTGCAGAAGCAGCGAAACTTGGCTTCAAGAAAGTCTATGCGCCTAAGTCTGCTTTGGTAAACTTAGATATTCCCAAAAATGTGAAAGTTATCGGAGTTGAAACAATTTCGGAAGTTTTAAAACTTGTATTTGGATAGTTTGGCTAGCTCTGGATTTGAGTGCAAATCGTGTATGATTTCTTGTGATATAATGGGTAAAAAGACATAGGGGTATTTTACTCTTTGAAAAGAGAAAGGGATTTGATATGAGACGTATCATTTTATACGTCCTAGCAGCAATTGTTGGAGCCTCAGTTGGTATCACAGTAATTCCTGCATTTTGGGCGCTAGTCATTAAAACGAAAACAAATATTTGGTGGGATCAGGCTTGGATAAATGGCATTATTGGTGCACTTATTCTTCTGGTGATTATTTCTATCTTTATGAATTCCCTCCTTCAAGGGCTTGAAAAGATTGACGAAAGTATAGCAAGAATCAATCTTGCTAAAGGAATTTTTAGAGTAGTTGGCATAATCCTTGGTTTGCTTATCGGGCTACTGCTCTCTCTTCCGATAAGTATGTTGCATATTCCGATTTTATCAAATGTGCTGTCTGCTTTAACTATTATTTTCCTTGGTTATCTTGGCTATGCAGTTTTTAGTCGTCGTGGTGAAGACGTTTTAAGAACTTTATTTCGCCAAGGTAGAAAAATAAATGAAGTAGAGGAAGCTGGAATTCAGAAGGTAGAAAAGCTGAAACTTCTGGATACAAGCGTGATTATTGATGGACGTGTCTTTGATATCATCAAAACGGGCTTTTTGGACGGAAAAATTGTGATTCCAAACTTTGTCTTACTGGAACTTCAAACTTTATCTGACTCGGCTGATAATCTTAAGCGAGGTAAGGGGCGCCGTGGTTTAGACTTTGTGAATGAGCTCCGCCAAAACGCGGAGGTTAAAATTACAATTTCGGATAAAGATTATAAAGACTTGAAAGAAGTGGATACAAAACTACTTCGTTATGCTACAGAAGCATCGGCAGATCTCGTGACAAACGATTATAATTTGAATAAGCTGGCTGAGATTCAGGGAGTTAAAGTCCTAAATATTAATGATCTTGCAAATGCAGTGAAACAACAGATTATGGTTGGTGAAGAACTGCAAATTATCATCGTAAAAGAAGGAACAGAGCGACATCAAGGAATTGGCTATCTACCAGATGGCACGATGGTTGTTACAGAAGATGCAGATAAAATGATTGGGAAGCCAGTTATTTCATCTGTAACGAAAGTTTTGCAAACAAGTGCAGGTCGGATGATTTTTGCAGAAATTAAAAAATAAGCTAACTTTCGAGCTAAAAGCCATGAGAAATGGCTTTTTTTGTTAAAATATAGTGAAGGTTTCATAAAGAAAGTGGGTAGTATGTATTTTAAACGTTTTGCACAACTTTTCATCATATTTTTAATTGCTCTGGCGGTTTTTGCGATCATTTTTTTAGCTGATTTTGGAAATGTCTGGTTAAGATTTTTCATTGGTCTGGTGCTTTCTTATATAGTTCTTGTCTTACCATTAGTAATACTGACGCTTGTGAAAACGCGAAAAAAAGCCAATATTGTGGGAAGCCAGACTGAAACGGGAGAGTTAGCAAAGCATCTAAGTAATTTACCTGGCTTTATTGCGCTTGCGGTGACAGGTGAAAATGGGATGACAAGTACAACGATTATGAGTTTTACTCAGTCAGTAATAAATGACAATGTTTTTTGGATGGTTGCGGAAAAAGATACGTCAAAAGTAGGGGACCTTAAAAAGAATTCACAAGTGAGTTTCACAAGTTGGTTTGATAGCTTTGAAAATGGAGCACGCTTGTCATCGAATCGTGTTAAGGCAGAGGTGTTTGACGAGCCAAAAGAAAACAAAAATATCATTGAAGCTGAACCAAATATTTTAGATGTCAATGAGAACGCGGTTAACTTGGCGATTATAAAATTGACAATTCAATCTGTGCTCTATGAGGATTTTAAAGATGGTATAAAGGTACTGAATTTAGAAAATAACTGATAAATAATATAAATTACTATAATGTAATACAAAATAGTTGACAAATTGAATACTACGTGTTACGATATACTAGTAATCAGCGATACGAAATAGAGGAAATAGAGGAAATAGAAGTAGAGAAATCTACTTCTAAAAAATAATTCACTAATCGGTAATGCAAAATATCGGTGGTGCAAAATACTAAAGGAGAAAGACGAGATGCAAGACATCACAGAAATGCTAAAAGGATCATTGGAAGGCTGTGTGCTTGAGATTATCGGTCGGGGCGAGACTTACGGCTATGAAATCACGCAAACCCTGCGGGAACTTGGCTTCACAGACGTCGTTGAAGGAACAGTCTATACCATTACAATGCGTTTGGAAAAAAATGGCTT
>JAIRUS010000070.1 GCA_031254295.1 Streptococcaceae bacterium
TTGATGAGAGAAATAGCTGCTAGCTTTGTTGTTTGGTCTGTACTTGTATCTGGATATTTTC
Source organism: Streptococcaceae bacterium (assembly GCA_031254295.1). Classification (GTDB taxonomy): domain Bacteria; phylum Bacillota; class Bacilli; order Lactobacillales; family Streptococcaceae; genus Lactovum. The sequence continues at coordinate 62 of JAIRUS010000070.1, forward strand.
CGTAAAGCTGTGTCGCAATTGTAGCGTCAGTAAAGTCAAGCTCTGACTGTGTACCTGCTGCTGTGAGTTTTGAAGCAAAGACACCTGTTTGCTTATTGGCCGCAATAGTTTTCGTATTTGTCCAAGCAGGGTCTTGGTGAATGTCTGTAATCGTGCTTACCCATTTGAAAGCATCCTGTTGAGCAGTTGGGTCTGGAGCTGTCGTGGCATCTGGAAAGCTGAAAGGCACTGCTTCCTGACCGTCCTGAATCTGAGCCTCTCCATAGGTTGTAGATTTTAGAAAAGATTTGTGTAAATGCTGTGTGCCAGCATCGACATCATCATGAGCATAGATAACAGTAGCGTAGTTCTGATTTATCCAGTCTGCACTATTTTGATTTGCAAGAACAGCAATCATAGGTTTTGACTGGTCGAGATTTGTCTTAATCTCTGCTGTAGTGAGTGGCCGATCAATGATTGTACCCGTGTAGCCAATCGAATGAAGCCAAGTAACAGCCTGAGCAGGCGTGATCGTCGCCCCTTGGAGCTGATCGGCTGTATAGCTTGGATAAAAATACTTTAAGACATCTTGAGCGGATAGCTTCAGGGTGAAAGCACCATCTGGTCCCGTTACATCATGCGATACTAAAGTCGCCAGCGTTTGAGCCAATGCTTGTGAAGGTGTAGAGGGTGTGTCGTCGAAAGGGAGTGTAGCCAACTCTTTTATCTGCTTAACATTTACACTAACTCCATTTGTGCTTGTGGCAGACTCAGCCACAGTAAAGGCTGACGCACTTTGCATGCCAATCTGTAAGGCCAAGAGGATAGCGCTGAGTACGACTGAGGTTTTCTTTAGAAACTTTTTATAGTCCATCATATTCTCCTAAATTTTACTGACAAATTAATCTGCAAGTGAGATAACCGTGATTGGCTGTCCGTCTTTTTGCATCTGTGTGAACGTAACTTTTTTACCTTTGTTTTCTTTTTCAAAGGCTGTGAGAGAGCTTTCGGTTGCTTTGGAGAGCTTGAGTTCTCCTTTTGAATTCTTAGTTCCAATATAGAAGCCATTCTCAACAGCGCCAGTATTAAAGTCTGACATGGTTTTAACAGATTGACTTGTACTGTTTGAGGAACTTATTTTACTTGATGAGGACTGTGTGGTTGAGCTCTGGCTAGTTTTTGTCGTGCTGTTCAGGCTTGTCTGTGATAAATTCCTAGAGCTTGTTGTTTTTTGGCTGTGTAAAACCTGTGTCCCGTAGATTAGTCCTCCTAATATGACACCCAGAGCTAGCAAACCAGATAAGATTTTGGTTTTCTTTTTCATTAAAACTCCTTCTGAGATCTTTCTCAATGTGTGACAATCTTGGCCAAGATTGTGTCGTATTCTATATAGATTTGTTTTATACTTTAATTATACACCCAGATTTTAGCTATTCCCAAAAATGAAAAAAAAGAATACGATTAGGTATTCTTTTCGATTTCTTTTTGCCTTTTTTCAAAATATACAGCCATTTCAGGTTGATGAAAGACTCTAAAACTATTTGCGACTAATTCCATTTCTTTAATTCCAGATAATTTATTCCCAAAGCGATATTCCCACGCTCCCTCCACAAAGAGAGTGTTATAGTTCGGAAACAAATCTCTTGGTTCTCTTCTTTTTTTGACACGAGTTATAATTCTTTTTGCTTCTTTTGCTTCATCATTTTTGATATGTCCAAAAGCAGCCCGGCAAGCAATCTGGAATACTTTTTCCCGATATTTAGGAACATTCATATAATGGAAATTCTTATTCCAAAAATCTCTTAAAAGCGAATGTTCTACATTGTTTCCAATAACTTCAACTGTGAATGCGAGAATACAAAGTTCATAATAGCTCCATTCTGTAATGATAAAAAATTGATTGCGTAACTCCTCTTGCTCATCTTTAGTTAAGCCTTCGAGTAGATTTTTAGTTGCAAGTTCAATTAATCGAAAATGATATTCTGCAGCTTCGTCATGGATTTGTCTAATTGTCTCCAAATCTTGAGCGTAGTTAGCTTCTTCAATTCTTTGACAAATTTCAACGCGATAGTCAAGATGAAATTCATTACAAAAATATTCAAACTCTCCAATGTCAATTCCCATCAAGCCAAGTGCTGCGTCAAGGATATCATAGCGAAGACAGTTTTCCCCATTTTCAAATCTCGAAAGTGTAGACGATGATAGCCCAACCTTGTTGAAATCTGTAACGTTGAATTCTCGTTGTTCACGAAGAAGAGAAAACATTTCTCCATAAGCTTTATTAAACTTTTTTTCCATTGTGCTACGCTTCCTTAGATCTATAAATTATTTTGTTATTCATAATAAATTTTTATAAAACATAAATAATTAAATCCATTTTCTTGACTAGATTATAGTTTTTTTGATATTTTTTGTCAATATTAGCTTTGTTTGCTCATAAATAATCAATAGAGTTCCTGCGAAACACATAGTACAGCAAAGGAGCCTAACGCTATAATGTATCTTCACAGAAACTCTATTCATAATCTGTAACTAGGACTCTCTAAAACTTAACTCTGTTTTAATCCATTGATTCTGAACGGCTTTCTTTTCCTCAATTAGATCAACCAAGGTTTGAGCTGCCTTTTCTCCCCATATATGCTTGTGATAAGAGATTGAGGGGAGGACTGGAGACAAAAAATCGGCCGAATGATTATTATCAAAACCGACCAGTTTAAATCGTGAAGCTAATTCTTGCTGTAGCTGATGTTCCTGTGCATAACGATAAAAGCCCATCGCTTCATTGTCATTGAGAGCATACATACCAATAGACTGCTGCTGATTATGAAGAGCAAACAACTTCGCCGCTGCTTCAAAACCTGACGCTTCTGTAAAATCTCCGTCAAGAATTTCTACAGGCTTATCTACTTCTGAGAATGTTTGCAAAGCTGCTGCCAATCGACTATCCACATCATAATTTCCTTTTGGACCAGAAATTACGTAATATTTATCTAATTCTTGAGCTAAAAGATAATTCACAGCTTTTTTCGATCCTTGCGCATTATCTAGGAGGACACTGCGTGCTCCATCATGCTCTATTTCTCGATCAAGCAGGACTAACTTATTCCCTTGATTTAGAACTTCTAACACTTCGTCATTGTGAAATTTATAATCCATCACAATCGCCCCATCAAACAATTTTTCGGATAAAAACTTATGCGTCCGGCTGCCCGAGCTGACCATCATATCGTAGCCGAGGAGCTCAAACTGATGTTGCATCCCGTCCAGTAGCTCTCCGTAAAACTCACCTTGAAAACCTGAGATGTAAACCCCGACAATATTGGTCTTACTTCCTTTAAGAGTTCGGGCTGCCAGTTTTGGTGTGTAACCTAGACCTTTGGCAATCTCTTGCACGCGCAGTCGCGTCTCTTCTGAGATTTTATCTGAACCATTTAAGGCATAGGAAACAGTCGAAATAGAAACACCTGCTTCACGCGCAACCTCTCTAATCCCTGCCATATTGCCTCTTTTCTGCTTATAAATTTACAATTTTTGAATAAATAATATCTTCTGCGCTTTGGGCAATCAATACTTCAAATTTTCCTTCTTCAAAAACCTGCTGATTTGTAAAATTATAGAATTTTAAGGCTTCTTTGTCAATCTCAAAGTGGATAGTCTGGCTTTCTCCAGCACTTAACACTCGCTTTTCAAAGGTTTTGAGTTCCTTTAGTGGACGTGCCGTAGAAGCCATTAAGTCATGAATAAAAATCAAAAGCGTAGTCGCTCCCGCCAACTTTCCTTGGTTTTTCACTGTGACTTTGGCAGTGATTTTTTCATTATTTGTTTCAATCGCCATATCTGAATAGCTAAACTGACTATACGACAGTCCATGCCCAAAGGGATAAAGCGGCGTTTTCAGCGTGTCCTGATAGCGCGAAACATAGTCTTCGCTTTCATTTTCCGTTGGACGTCCTGTGTTGTAATTATTGTAGTAAATCGGGATTTGGCCGACGGAGCGTGGCAGGCTCATCGTCAGTTTACCTGAAGGATTTTTTTTGCCATAAAGCAAATCCACTATTGCTCTGGCGGCCATTGTCCCTGGAAAATAAGCATAAAGAATCGCAGAAACTTTGTCGTTGACAGCTGACAAATCGAGCGGACGCCCGGCCAGCACGACTAAAATGATTTGCTTGCTCGTTTTTGCTAGCTTGTTGATGAGCTTGATTTGTTCATCTGGGAGCTGAATGTTTGTATAAGACTTAGATTCGCCCGTTCTATCGCTTGTCTCGCCGACAATCAAAACAATTTTTGTTGCTTCTTCAACCGTCGACAGCTGCTGGCCTTGTCTGTCAAGCAGCGACGCAATACTTTCTGTCTCGGAAAGCTTGCCCTGCCAACGCCAGGCACCGAGTAAATCCTGAGAATTAACAAGCGGACCTGCGAACACAACTTTTTCCTCTTTTTTCAGAGGAAGGGCGCTGTCCTCATTTTTGAGCAAGACGATGGACTCAACGGCCGCGTCGTAGGC